>CAXSIE010000276.1:0-4655 GCA_964237295.1 uncultured Flavihumibacter sp.
GTTAGTAAAACCAGCGTAATAGGACTATTAATTTTTAAAATGATCAGTGAGATCTTATGGACTAAAATATGATCATTTTTATAACTGATATAAAATGACAAAATGCTCCACAAAATAAAAATTGCCATGAAACCGGCGATAAAAGCATAAAGCGGCTTTTGAGGTATCAATGCTATTACAGCAAACGCTACCAAAGCGATACTCCACCACGGCAGGTATATACAAGTAACAAAACTTATTAAAGCAATCAATAACACCGAGACAAAAAATTTCATATTCTGTTAGTTGAGATTTTAATTGGAAACAAATCAGCTTCCATCCGGGAAACCGGAATTTAAACATCCTGTTATTGAGAAAACGTCATTCGCCATTTAATATGTTCATTGTCCTTATCGGATTTTTTCAAAACCAGCAGGCGATAATATTCACCTTTACCCCAGGTATCTATGAAGTTTTCATAATACTTACTGCCAGGGTTCCCACTTTGTCCGCCCGGATAAACGCCATATGCTTCCGTTTCAGGTGACAGGTGCACGATCATTCTCCAACTCGGGCCATGAACAGATTTTGTTGCATTGATGGAACGGGTTCCGCCTCCCGTATTTATCCGGTCACGACTGAATTCCGGTAACTTTGTAAGATGAGTGATCCTGGTGTTTTTAAATTTCCACCACTCAAGCCGGTTTTCTTTTTCTGCTTTGTCAAATACGGGAATTGATTGCTGTAAGGCAAGCAACACATCATCTCCGAGTGTTTCTTTAACCGGTGTATTTATATTATCCAGGAAGAGGTAGGTGGAATCTTTAAATAATGCTTCCAGCAAGGTACTTTCATCCGGCATCTGGTACTTTTTTAGAGGTGCCAGTTCGTCACCCCATACAGCAATTTTAAGGCTATCAAGAAAAACACTGAATATACTGGCGCCTTTTTCACCTGGATCATTCCTGTAATTCCAGCTTTTTAAGATCTCCCAGTATTTCGACGCTTCAGGAGGCATAGGCTTTTTGACCGATTTCAACAACAAGGGTAAAATACGTTCAGCGAACGCGTCATAAGTATTATTCTGCAGTTTCATCATATCCTGCGGAGTGATATTCTGCATCCGGGTCAATTCACGGTTTATGAGAAGACCGCGATAAGGCGGATAAGACGAACCGAGGTAGTAAGGATAGCTGCTATCACCAGGAACCTGATTGGCGCTGCTGACAAAACTTCTCTCTGGATTGTACATATGAGGATTTTCTTCCTGCGGAATCATGCCCTGCCACATATAGCTGCTATCCATGCCCGGCATTATAAAGTCTCCCTGCCTTTTCCATTTAGCGGGAAATTCTCCTTGTGCACGTATGGCTATGTCACCATTCTTTGCGGCAAAAACTATATTCTGGCCGGGGGTATGAAGGTTCTTTGCAGCCTGTACATAATCTGCATAATTTTTACAGTTATCAAGTTCGTAAAATGTTTTTAATTCATTACTGGCATCATGCGCTTTCCATCTTACCGCATAACTTCTACCATCTTTATTACGACTTAGGTAGGCGTCATCAAAGATCACTGGTCCAAAAACCGTGTAAGCGACGGTATCTATATAATCAGGCTGGTTCTTTACTTTGATCCTTTCTATCCTGAATTCCGTATCCTTCCAGGCACCACTGAACCAGTATTGTTTTTTAGCAGCATCCTTAAACTTAATGGAATAATAATCCCTTACATCACGGCCCCCGTTGGTAACGCCAAACGCACAGCTGTCATTAAAGCCGATGATAACTCCCGGGGCACATGGAAAAGTTGCGCCGTAAACATTAAACCGCGGTGTAGTCAATTGCATTTCAAACCAAAGTGAAGGAAGGTTCAATCCGAGATGAGGATCATTACAAAGAATAGGATAATGACTTTTTGTTTTAGCGCCACCCACCGCCCAGTTATTGCTTCCGTTTTCCCTATCCGGTTTCTGAGGTACTACCGGAAGTAGTGAACTGTCTTTGTTATAGGTAAAGTAAAGTGAATCGGCACTTGCCGGAATAACCGGCACCACAGCAGGTTTGTCAAATGCAGTACCGCGCGGAACAATAGGATCTGCAGAGTCCTGAACCAAAGGATACAATTTATCGTAAACCGCTTTGGTAAAAGCATTCCTTGCTGTAGTGTATTCAAAATCCGATTCCCCTCCAGCCAGGTCGTATGACATATATTTTAGAAAAAGCGCCGTTTTTAGATTTGTCCAAAGTTCCGGTTTATAACCCATCAGCTTGTATTCAACCGGCAGGCTGCTTTCAATAAGGGTATGTATATAAGCATTCACTCCTGCGGTGTAGGAATTAATAACCGGTTTGGTAAGCGGATCGGTTTCCATTAATGACAACGATTTTTCAGCGGCGTATACCATTCCCAGTCTCCGGAAATAACGGTCCACTTTATTAAGTATATCGGTAGTGCCGGAAGTAGCTCCCAATATTTCACTCAGCCTTCCTCCGGCGGCACGAACCTGAAAATCCATCTGCCACAAACGAAACTTTGCATGTAAATATCCCTGCACAAAAAATACATCCTCATCATTTTCTGCAAAAACATGAGGCACCAGTCTGTCATCCAAATACACTTCAGCAGTATTCTTTAATCCGGTTACATGCAGTGTTGCGTTAAAATCTGCGTCTGCTGGTTCCGCATTTTGCCAAACCCCATGTTGGGGACTCAGCAAACTACCTAACGGAGCAGGTAACAGCCACCTTGTATTGAGAACAATTATTAAAAAAACGGTGATAACAGCGGCAACAAAAAAAGAAACAATTCTCATACTAAAGGTTTAGCGATGGATAAAAGTAAAGTATTTATAACAGTAATACTACCGTCATTCCAACAAAAAATTTCCGTAAAACACGTTATTTTTTCTAATGGAATTTAGTTAAAGGAGGTGCTAACAGGAACATTACAAAATACTACTAAAATAGTATTGACAATACATGCAGAGATTTTCAATTTAAGGTTATTAATAAATAGAAACACTTAAACAAATGAATGGATTGAGTGTCAAAATTTATAAGGTAAAAATTGTTTGTATGAAATCGGTTATTGCACAGATTGATAAAAACAAAAAGCTGGTGCTGGCTATTTTGTTCCTGGTGTTGATTGTTCTTGGTTTGATAAAATGAAATTAATTATTAATGGTCAATTGTTAACGGCTGGTTGCTAACGTTGTTAATTCATTTTGGCGAAGGGCTGTATTAACTTAGGCTTATAATAACTTCAGCAACTTCTTCACTGGTATTAAATGCATGCAGCACAATGCGTAAACGCTCCTTTCCCTTAGGAACACTGGGATACAATACCGGTCTGATATCCAGGTTGTTTTTCTGCAGTTGCAGCGCCTCTTTTTTTATTGCATCATTACCCGGAACAATGATCACCTGGATCGGCGTTTCACTCTTGAAAACCTCAAATTTGAACTTTGCATGTTGAAATTGCTTAATGAGTTGCTGCAAATGTTGTCGCTCCTTTTCAAGATGGGGGAAAATTTCATAAGACGCCCTGATTGCCGCAACACTTACTTCGGGCAGTGCTGTTGTAAATATAAAGGGCCTTGAAAAATTGATCAGATAGTTTTTCAAATTTTCGCTTCCAAGTACAATGGCGCCATGCGCTCCGCATGCTTTACCAAATGTATGCACCCGGGCAAAACACCGGTTTTGTAAACCAAGCGATTGAACCAACCCTTCCCCGGATTCCCCTACAACACCTGTTGCATGGGCTTCATCTATTATAACATGCGCTTTATACTGCTCACATAATTCAATAAGTTGTAGTAAAGGCGCTTTATCTCCATCCATCGAAAAAACCGATTCGGTAACAACAAAGATATTTCCTTTCGCAAGTTTCAATTTTTGTTGCAGGTCTTCCAGGTCATTATGTTTGAATGCATATGATTGTGCCAGGCTCAAACGCATGCCATCCCTTAATGAAGCATGAGATAAATAATCATAAATTATGGTATCACTGCGTTGAGGAACACAACTTAATAAACCGGTATTGGCATCGTATCCCGAATTAAACAGCAATCCTGCCGGAGCCTTATGAAATTGAGCGATTCCTAATTCGGTTTCTTCAATCAGCGTGTAATTCCCTGCAAGCAACCTTGATCCCATGCTTCCGGTTTTTAATGAACCAAAAACATCCGGATGTTTATTGAACTTTTGTTCAATCAAATTATTTGTTACAATTCCAAGGTAGTCATTCGAACAAAAATCAATCTTTCCTAACGGTAGCCTAAGCTGCCTGAAGGCATTTTGCTGTTTTCTTTCTTCCAGTTTTTCTATGAGAAATGCTTCTGTCAATCAGCTATGGAGTGTGAAGTTTGAGGCATAAAATTAAGGGAAATCTTAAGTGAACTTAAGAAATTTTAATGACCTTAGCATGTAACTAACCTATCTAAAAATAAATAGCAATGGGCGAAGACGCATACCTCAACCCTCCTGCCAGCGAACAGCGGGTAGCGGTGAGCTACCTGGCACCTGAAGAGCAAAAGAACATCCTCGGCCTGCAATTGCCAACCGACCCCAGGTGGGTAAACCTTGCCGGCATTTCACTGGAGGCAATTTTAACCGACCACGCCTGGTGCGAACAGAAAGCCGCGTCAAGCTGTATTTCATTAATCCAGCGCT
>CAXSIE010000276.1:4665-7405 GCA_964237295.1 uncultured Flavihumibacter sp.
GAATTGTCTCCGCTGGTAACCGAAGAATGGGGACATTTCCGTTTGGTAGTTGCTGAATTGAACAAGCGTAACCTGCCCCTGGGTAAACAGCGTAAAGATATTTATGTAAACGAATTACTTAAATTTCAAATAAAGGACGGCTCCGAAGAGATGCGATTGCTCGACAAATTACTGATCTTCGCTTTAATTGAAGCAAGAAGCTGTGAACGGTTCAAACGCTTAAGCGAAGGTCTTGCTGATAGCTATCTGCAACATTTTTACCGCCGCTTCATGGAAAGTGAAGCCGGGCATTATCATTTATTTATTGAACTGGCCGAGACCTACATCAACAAGGATAACGTGCGCAAACGCTGGCAGGAATGGCTGACTTATGAAGCTGAGATTATGAAGCAGGCTGCCGTAAGCGGGGATAGGATTCATTAGGAAGGGTATGGAGTATTAGGTATGGGGTGTGGGGTGGAGGCATCTTAATCAAATTAATTTTTTAACTTCATTACTAACTCATAAATAAATTACAAGATGAATGCTTATTACAGGGAGCTATCGGCTTGTTGCACCAACCTTATACCCCATACCTCATACCTCATACCTTGAATATACAAAAAGCAGCCACTCAATTCGGGAACGGCACCCCGTTGATTGAACTACTTGGCGACGGACTGATCCATCGGACTTTTAAAGTACGTTATCCTGAAAGTGAAACTCCGGTTGTGCTGCAATGCATCAATCAAAGAACTTTCAGCCAGCCTGAAAATGTAATCCTCAATTACAAACAACTATATCAATATCTTGAAGGTCATCCGGAAGGCATTAAAATACCTGCATTACTACCCACTCACCAACATAAATTTTTCTGGATTGATGAGGAAGATAATTTCTGGCGCGCCTACCGTTTTGTAAAAAACGCTCATTCGATTTCAACAGTGCAAAGTGAAAAAGATGCTTACAGCGCTGCCCGTTCATTTGCCGGGTTAACGAAGTCTTTATCGGGTTTCAACCCTTTGGAACTTTATCCGATCCTGCCCGACTTTCATAACCTGCACGTAAGATACCAGCAGTTTGAGGATGCCATCAGTCAGGCTGCTATTATGCGGCTTTTACGTTCAACCCACTTGATCTCCGAACTGCGTCAAAGAAAAAAATTAGTGGCCTTTTATGATCAGTTAAGCGATGAAACCAACTATCCAACCCGGCTGATGCACCATGATTGCAAGATCAGCAATATTCTTTTTGATGAAAATAACAAAGAGGTTCTTTGTCCGGTTGACCTCGATACCGTTATGCCTGGAAAGTTTTTTTCAGATATCGGTGATATGATACGCACAATGGCTTGCACCGTTGATGAAAACAGCACTGCCTGGGAAGCTATCACGATCCGCAGTGAGTATTACCTGCCGGTCATCTGCGGATATCTTGATGGAATAGGAACCATGCTTACAATAAAAGAAAAAGAAAACCTCCATTATGCCGGCCTGATAATGATCTATATGCAGGCGTTGCGTTATGTAACTGATTTTTTAAAGAACGATATTTATTATCACACCAATTACCCTGAGCAAAACCTCAACCGGGCATTGAATCAATTTATATTACTGGAACAGTTAGAAGAATTCCTGGCAAACAAATATCACTTCTCCATCGACATCTAAAGATCTAAGGCTTTTCCATGCTGCACTTATAAAGTTTATTTTCCAATGTAATACAACATTGACATTGAATGTACGTTTGTGGCCATATACAAGCCGGAAGTTGATAGGAAACTATTGCTGAAAGTATCAATACATCCGGCAGTTTTAAGGGGTTATTTCTAAATAGTTTTATCAGCATTCCATCATTAATATTCTTGCAATGAGTAAGCACCGATTTATGTTTGCGACCGGTATTGAAAACAGTTATCCTAACATATCGCTTCCGAATGGAAGTACCAAGCGAATGGATGAAATGGAGAAAACCGGTCATTATAAACTCTGGAAAGATGATTTTCAACTGGTAAAAGAAACCGGTATAGAATACCTTCGTTACGGACCTCCTTATTTTTCTACCCATGTTGCCCCTGGAGTATATAACTGGAGCTTTACTGATGATGTTTTTAACGAACTTAAACAGTTAAATATAATTCCCATTGTAGACCTCTGTCATTTCGGGGTGCCTGACTGGGTGGGCAACTTTCAAAATCCTGACTGGCCTTATCACTTTGCAGAATACGCCGAAGCGTTTGCAAAGAGGTTTCCTTCTCTCATTCTTTATACACCCATCAATGAAATATTTATTGCTGCCATGTTTTCAGCGCAGTACGGCTGGTGGAACGAGTGCAAAACAGATGACAGGGCTTTTGTAACTGCTTTAAAAAACCTTTGCAAAGCAAACATGCTCGCCATGCAGGCAATTCTCAAGGTACAGCCTGAAGCCTACTTTATACAAAGCGAATCATCAGAATATTTTCATGCGGAGAATCCCGGTGTTCGTCCTTTGTGTGAATTCCTCAATCAAAAAAGATTCCTCTCGCTCGACCTTACATTTGGCCATCCGGTTGATGTAACCATATATAAATTTCTTATGGCTAATGGAATGACCGATGAGGAATATAATTGGTTTGGAGAACATTCTGCAAAATCCAGGGGACGGTGTATTATGGGAAACGATTATTACATCACCAATGAACACATGGTACATTCAGATGGAAGTACCAGCGCAGCAGGTGAGATATTCGGTTATTATACTATAACACACCAGTACTTTA
>CAXSIE010000277.1:0-807 GCA_964237295.1 uncultured Flavihumibacter sp.
AATACGATTTTTTTTCTCAATTATAAACGAAAAAAACTTAGTTTTACATTACAAAGGTGATAGATAAAAATAAATTATATTTTTTTTAAATAATATGTTGGGTTTAGCCTAGATTATTAATCGTTTTTTCATATGGCAAGCAATCGTTGAGGCCTTCTGTTTCTACAGAGGGCCCTTTTTTGCACTTTATTCAAAGTAAATTTACAAAGACTCCTTATAAACTTTAATTATTTATAAGATAAATATAATATACCTATATTTCCTGAACACTCTTTAACATTCTTACATTATTTAAATAAGAAATTTTAAAGGGTTTAGCATATTAACCATTTTAATATCATAATTCTGTATAGTTATGTGAGTGTAACAATTAATTATACGTTTAAGTATTATCACTTAATTATTCAGCGTTATCGAATGCACTAAGTAACCTTTAAAAGACTGGCAGCGTGATCTTATGAAACGTTATCTGGGACAGAACCGCATGCTCATTGCAGTTGATTGTATAATTTTCGGATTTGACGGTGAAGCATTAAAATTACTTCTTATAAAAAGAGGGTTTGAACCTGGAAAAGGCAGTTGGAGCTTAATGGGTGGATTTGTAAAAGGGGAAGAAGGTGTGGAAGAGGCTGCACAACGTATTTTGAACCAGCTAACCGGGTTGAGCAATATTTACATGGAGCAGTTGCATTGCTTTGGAAACATAGACCGCGACCCGGGCGGACGTGTAATTTCCGTTGCCTATTTTGCTCTTATAAACATCGCCGATTACAGTGAAGAAATGATGAGAGAACATAATGCCAAATG
>CAXSIE010000277.1:817-3791 GCA_964237295.1 uncultured Flavihumibacter sp.
GAAAATTTTGAAAATGCAGCCTATAGAATTTTAAATGAACTAACCGGCCTAAACGGAATGTACCTGGAGCAATTGTTTGCTTTTGGAGATCCTTCAAGAGATCCCCAGGAAAGAACAGTTTCCATTGCTTATTTTACATTAATAGATATCCATCAATACGAAATGCAAATAAATGACAGCTACCATGCTGAATGGTTTCCTTTAAAAAAAATCCCATCCCTGATATTCGACCACCAGCAGATAATTGAACTGGCTAAAGAAAAACTTCGCTATAAAGCTGCCTTCCATCCGATACTTCTTGAATTATTACCTGAAAAATTCACCCTCCCGCAACTTCAGATTTTGTACGAAGAAATATACGATACTGAATTTGACAAAAGAAATTTTATTCGAAAAGTACTTGCTTCCGGATTACTGATCAAACAAAAAGATAAGGATAAGGAAAGATCTAAAAGAGGCGCTTTCTATTACAAGCTCGACAAAACAAAATACAAAACTGCGTTCTACTCTTTTTTAAACTTCATACCCTATCCTGAAAACATAAAATAATTTTAAAATTATTTTATGCATAATATAATAAGTGTTACTTTGACACGAATTGCTATATGAAACAAGAAAATTATGTAATAGGGGTTGATTACGGCTCCGATTCCGTAAGGGCTGTAATTGCCAATGCCAGTAACGGACAGGAAGTGGCTTCTTCAATATTCTATTATTCACGCTGGAAAGACACGTTGTTTTGCGATGCTTCTATAAACCAGTTCAGGCAGCATCCCCTTGACTATGTTGAAGGGCTTGAACAAACAATAAGAAAATGTTTGATACAGGCCGGTCCGGCGGTTGCAGCAAACATTAAAGCTATTTCCATAGACACTACCGGTTCTACACCTGTGGCCGTAGATGAAACCGGAACGCCCCTGGCTTTGTTACCCGGTTTTGAAAACAATCCCAATGCCATGTTCGTGCTATGGAAAGATCACACCTCGGTGAAAGAAGCAGCACAGATAAATGAACATGCGAAAAAATTTGAAACCAATTACCTGCAGTTTGTCGGCGGCATATATTCTTCAGAATGGTTCTGGGCAAAGCTACTGCACATTCTAAGAGAAGATGCCGAGGTTCGGAAAGCCTGTCACT
The DNA here is from genome assembly GCA_964237295.1 of uncultured Flavihumibacter sp. Taxonomy (GTDB): domain Bacteria; phylum Bacteroidota; class Bacteroidia; order Chitinophagales; family Chitinophagaceae; genus JADCRZ01. The sequence continues at coordinate 1,955 of CAXSIE010000277.1, forward strand.
CCTGGGTAGAACACTGCGACTGGATTCCCTTTTTACTTACAGGCGGAAAACATATTGCTGATATGAAACGCAGCATCTGCGCTGCCGGTCATAAATCTTTATGGGCTGAAGCATTCGGCGGGCTGCCTCCGGATAATTTTTTCAGTTTACTGGATCCTTTATTACAAGGTTTTACTTCAAGACTCTTTAATAAAACTTATACCGCCGCTGAAATTGCCGGCCATCTGGGTAAAGAATGGTCTGAACGACTGGGGCTGTCTACGGAAGTGGTTATCGGTATCGGCGCTTTTGATGCTCATATGGGCGCAGTAGGCGGACAAATAGAACCTTATCATTTGAGCAAGGTAATGGGAACTTCCACATGCGATATGCTGGTAGCTCCTTCAGCAGACATACAAGGGAAACTGGTAAAGGGTATTTGCGGCCAGGTAAACGGTTCCATTATACCGGGAATGACCGGACTTGAAGCAGGTCAGTCGGCTTTTGGTGATGCATACGCCTGGTTTAGAAATGTGCTGTCCTGGCCACTGCAGACACTTCTTTCAAAATCAGTCCTGATCAGCCCGGAAATGATAAAGGCCCTGATCGAAGAGTCCGTAAATAACATTATTCCAGAACTTAGTAAACAGGCTGCTCAAACATCCGCTGAGGATAATACGGAACTTGCTATTGATTGGTTCAACGGAAGACGAACACCCGATGCCAACCAGGAACTTAAAGGAGCTATCAGCGGACTGGGATTAGGAAGCGATGCCCCCAGGATATTCAGGGCGGTGGTAGAAGCAACCTGTTTTGGCGCAAAAAAAATTGTGGACCGCTTCAACGAAGAAGGTGTTACCGTTAAAGGACTGATAGGCCTTGGCGGTGTTGCCAAAAAATCTCCTTTCATTATGCAGGTAATGTCGGATGTTATTAATATGCCCATACGCATTCACAGGTCTGAGCAAACCTGCGCGATGGGCGCAGCCATGTTTGCCGCAACAGCTTCAGGTATTTACCCTAAAGTGGAAGAAGCCATGAACGCTATGGGGCAAGGGTTCGACGCTGAATATCATCCTGATGAAAAAAGCGTTGCGATGTATTCGAAAAAATACCAACGCTATAATGAGCTCGGAAGCTGCCTGGAAAAAATGCACTCTTAAAAATTGGAATATTAATTCTCTTCAATCATTGTTCTTATGAGTTTATATTCAGCGTTACAGCAGGAAGCTTATACAGCCAATATGCAGCTGCCAAAACTGGGACTGGTAATGTTTACTTTTGGTAATGTAAGCGCTGCCGACAGGCAGCTTGGCGTGTTTGCGATAAAGCCCAGCGGTGTTCCTTATGAAGAATTATCACCCGATAAAATGGTTATCGTTGACTTTAACGGCAAAACCGTACAGGGAACATTAAGGCCCTCTTCAGATACAAAAACCCATGCGGTGCTGTACAAGCACTGGGAAAAAATAAACGGTATCGTACATACCCATTCCACCTATGCAACGGCATGGGCACAGTCGCAAAGAAACATACCTATTTATGGAACCACACATGCCGATCATAACACGGTGAATATTCCCTGTGCACCACCGATGCATGATAGTATGATCAAAGGTGACTACGAGTATGAAACCGGTTTCCAGATTATGGATTTTATGAATGAAAACAACATGAGCTATGAAGAAGTGGAAATGATTTTAGTGGCGAACCATGCACCTTTTACCTGGGGAAAAACGGCTGATAAAGCCGTTTACAACAGTTCCGTATTGGAAGCGATAGCCAGGATGGCTTATCTCACCGAACAGATCCGTGCCGATACGCCCCGTTTAAAAGACTCCCTGATACAAAAACATTA
>CAXSIE010000277.1:3801-6375 GCA_964237295.1 uncultured Flavihumibacter sp.
GGATGAAACCTGTGTTTGAGATGATTAATTATTAATGATTAATGATTAATTGTAGGATTGTAATTTTTTGTCGACCACTAACCATTCATAATTAATCATTAATAATTAAAAAAATATGGATCTTAAGAATTTAGAAGTATGGTTCGTAACAGGTAGTCAGCATTTATATGGCGAAGAAACGTTGAAGCAGGTTGCTGAGCATTCGCAAATCATAGCAACTCATTTAAGCGGGGCATCACAGATCCCGGTGAGCGTTGCTTTCAAACCAGTTGTAAAAACAACCGAAGAAATTTACGCTATTTGCCAGGAAGCAAACGTTTCAAAAAATTGCATAGGCATCATTGCCTGGATGCATACTTTTTCTCCGGCAAAAATGTGGATAGGCGGATTAAAGATTCTCATAAAACCTTTGCTACATTTTCATACACAGTTTAACAGTGGTATTCCCTGGGCCGATATCGATATGAATTTCATGAACCTGAACCAAAGCGCACATGGAGACAGGGAATTTGGTTTTATGATGACCAGAATGCGCATCAACCGTAAAGTAGTGGCAGGCCATTGGAAAGATGAGCAGGCATTGGCACAGATAGGCATATGGTCAAGAGCTGCTGCCGGCTGGAACGACTGGCAGGGCGCCAGGTTCGTTCGTTTTGGCGATAACATGCGTTTTGTAGCGGTAACCGATGGCGATAAAGTGGAAGCTGAAATGAAATTCGGTTTTTCTGTGAATACATATGGAATCGGAGATCTTGTGAAAGTAATCAACCAGGTGGGCAACGCTGAAATTGACAGGTTGATGCAGGAATATGAAGACAGTTATAAGCTGGCAGACAGTTTGAGAAAAGGTGCCGACGGACGTCAATCGCTGGCAGAAGCTGCAAAGATTGAAATAGGCTTACGCAATTTCCTGGAACAGGGAAACTTTAAAGGCTTTTCAGACACTTTTGAAGACCTGCACGGAATGGTACAATTACCTGGCATTGCAGCACAACGGTTAATGAATCAGGGTTATGGCTTTGCCGGTGAAGGCGACTGGAAAACCGCCGCACTCGTGCGTGCCATGAAAGTGATGGGCAGCGGCTTACCTGGAGGCAATGCTTTTATGGAAGATTATACGTACCATTTCGATCCTCAGAACTCACTGGTGCTGGGGTCGCATATGCTTGAAGTGGACGAGTCTATTGCAGATGGTGAAATATCCTGTGAGGTGCATCCATTAGGTATTGGGGGTAAAGCCGATCCGGTTCGTTTGGTATTTAATTCGGCCGCCGGTCCGGCGCTCAATGCCTCTCTTGTTGATATGGGCAATCGCTTCCGGCTGATTGTAAACGAAGTGGAAGCAGTAGCAGCAGCACATGAGTTACCAAAGCTGCCGGTAGCAAGGGTTTTATGGAAACCCTACCCAGATATGAAAACCGGCTGTGCTGCGTGGATATATGCAGGGGGAGCGCATCATACAGGCTACAGTCAAAACCTTACTTCAGAACATTTGGAAGATTTTGCATCTTTTGCAGGAATTGAATATGTGTTGATTGGAAAAGAAACTAACCTCTATCAATTAAAAAATGAATTAAGGTGGAGTGAGGTATATTATCAGATAAATAAATCTTGATAATAATTTTTCAAAGAGTAACTTCCCAAATAATTACTCACGCTTTTCTAATCAACAAACTGTCATATGAAAGGATTAACAACCGCTGACTTTGTAGTATTCATCGTGTACTTCGTAATAGTATCCATATACGGATACAGCATTTATCATAAACGCAAAAAGAATGAACATGATGCCAAGGCATATTTCCTTGCGGAAGGAACACTTACCTGGTGGGCTATCGGGGCTTCGTTGATTGCCTCTAATATTTCAGCGGAACAGTTTATAGGGATGAGTGGCGAAGGGTTCTTTTTAGGAATTGCGGTTGCCGCTTATGAATGGTTAGCCGCCGTTGCGCTTATTATTGTAGCGGTATGGTTTATACCGGTATATCTTAAGAACCATATCTATACCATGCCACAGTTTTTAAAAACCAGGTATAACGAATCGGTAGCGCTCATTATGGCAATATTCTGGTTGTTTTTATATGTGTTCGTAAACCTTACCTCCATTTTATATTTAGGAGCCGTGGCTATTAACGGACTTGCAGGCGGTGGATATCTTCATATTATCATGACGGCGCTGGCGGTGTTTGCATTACTGATATCGCTTGGTGGTATGAAGGTGGTTGCCTACACAGATGTAATACAGGTAGCGGTATTGATTATCGGCGGATTGGTAACAACTTATATAGCTTTAACAACGGTTGGTAAACTTTTCGGAGTCGGTGAAGATGCCATTGCAGGATTTAAGGTCTTGTTGAGAGAAGCGCCGGAGCATTTTAAAATGATCATTCCACGACCAACTGCCGCTTCTACCCAAAACGAAATTAATAAGTACCTTACTTTCCCCGGCCTTATGTCTTACCTGGCCGGTATCTGGATCATAAATCTTAATTATTGGGGCTGTAATCAATATATTACACAGCGGGCGCTGGGTGCAGACCTGCAAACTGCCCGTACAGGTATTTTGTTTGCAGG
>CAXSIE010000277.1:6386-7368 GCA_964237295.1 uncultured Flavihumibacter sp.
AAATTAATGATGCCGCTTATTGTAATGTTACCAGGTATTGCGGCATTTGTACTGTATAGCAAAGGTCATCTGCCGCAACTGGTGGGTGGTAAAGACGGAGCATACTCAGCTGTTCTTACATTTTTACCAACCGGTTTAAAAGGGTTGTCAGTTGCCGCATTAACAGCCGCAATCGTAGCATCGTTAGCAGGAAAAGTAAACAGCATCTCCACTATTTATACATTAGATGTTCACAAAAAATATTTTCAGCAAAATTCTACGGAACAAAAGCAGGTTTATACAGGAAGAATTGCCGTTTTTGCAGCGATGATACTTGCCGTAATATTTACCTGGAACGATTTACTGGGCATTGGCGGCGTGGGTGGTTTTACTTATATTCAAAAGTATACGGGCTTTATAAGTCCGGGTGTTTTTTCCATGTTTTTCCTTGGTATGTTCTGGAAAAGAACTACCGGTGCCGCTGCAATTGCAGGCGTTTTGGCAGGATTTGCATTATCAGTGCTATTCAATGAATTAGCGCCTCAATGGTTTGGCAATAACACATTTTTTTACACTGCTTATCCGAACGGAAAGGGAGGTTACGAAATACCTTTTCATATTTGTATGGGGTTGTCATTCATGTTTACGATGATTCTTATGATAGTTATCAGTCTTGCCGGACCAAAAATAAATCCTAAAGCTTTTGAACTGGATAAGACCATGTTTAAATTAAAACCTTCCACACTGGCATTGATAGTATTTACATTATTGGTAATCGCCGCATTGTATGTTAAGTTCTGGTAAAATAGTTTCAGCGAACATTAGATTATGCTGAACAAGTTTGCTTCTGATAATTCAATGCTGGTCGCTGATAGCAAAAAGCTTAAGGCAGGTCTGCCACCAGACCGGGTTTCAATAAACTGTTGCAAAAAGGATCAGTATAGTCGCTGATACATGCTATAACATTAGGATACTTGGTGAATGACGATTTACTATTTGTGGT
>CAXSIE010000278.1:0-1961 GCA_964237295.1 uncultured Flavihumibacter sp.
GGGGTTACCAGATTTCAAAATAGCCATATGAATTAAATTTTTTAATGAGCTAAATTATAAAATTGATTTGAATAGAGGTAGTTAAAATTATAGGTTTTATTATAATGATACATTAAATTATTCTTTATTATTCTTGTTATCATCTGCAGGCGGCTTGTTATCTCGTGGAACAGACTGATCTTTAGCATCCCGCTGGCGGGGATCACGCCGTTGCGATTTTGAAGGTCCCTGTTGATTCTGGGTTTTTTGCGAATCCGGATTAACCGGAGGTCGTGCAGTGCCCTTTATATTTTGCGGCCTTTCAGTTCTTGGCTGAGGTGCCTGTTGTTTTGGTGATCCTTGCTGAACAGGTTTTGATGGGCCTTGAGGTACCGGAGGTCTTGCTGGTGACTGAGGCCCTTGCTGCTTTTGTTGAGTATGCAGGCCCTGAACAGGCCTTTGATTACCAGGATTTCCCTGGCTTCTGCCATCTCTTTGTTCTTTTAAAGGCCTTTCATTATGCTGCCTTTTTTTCCGGTCGGATTTGTCAAGAGTCTGCAAACTGATCTGACCTACAACATCAACAAATTCAGGTTCCACTTCTTTCGGTTTACCTGTGGTTACTTCCACCGGTTCCAGTTCTTCAGGTATAATACCCTGACTATTCAACTGCTTGATTTTTTTAACCCTTTCAATGGTCAGCGGGTAATGCTTGTTGCTTTCCTGCAAAATATACCACATCAGGTTCTTGAATATATCTTTTTTGATAAGAATAGCGGTTCCCTTTGCTACCTGTATGGTATCAGCATTTTCAGGAAAATGCTGCAAAGCATCCAGGTAAGTATCCAGTTCGTAATTCAGGCAGCATTTTAACCGGCCGCATTGCCCGCTCAGTTTTGTTTGATTAATAGATAAATTCTGATAACGGGCTGCCGTTGTATTCACGCTTTTAAAATCCGTCAGCCAGGTGCTGCAACATAATTCCCTTCCGCAACTCCCTATTCCGCCAACTTTACCGGCTTCCTGCCTGGCGCCTATCTGCCGCATTTCTACCTTTACTTTAAATTCAGAAGCAAGTATCTTAATCAATTCCCTGAAATCAACACGGTCATCAGCAATATAAAAGAACGTACCCTTACGTCCATCCGCCTGAAATTCCACTTCCGACATTTTCATGTCCAGCTTTAATTGCCTGGTGATGGCCTTGGCACGTATCACAGCATCTTTTTCCCTCGCCTTATTATGGCGCATTACTTCAAGGTCTTTTTCAGTGGCACGACGGAGTACCCTTTTCATTTCAGAATTGAATTCATTTACCCCCTTTTTTTTCATTTGAAGCCTTACCATCTCTCCGCTAAGACTAACTTCTCCCACATCAAATCCGCTTATCCCTTCAATAGTGATCATTTCACCTTTTTCAAACCATTGCAGTGTATTATTGCGGTAAAAATCTTTACGGCTTCCATTATTAAAAGATAGCTCGATTACTTTACAATTACTCTCAGGATCGGCAAAAGGAAGATTTAATAACCAGTCGTGCACATTCAGGCGATTGCACCCACCCGTGCTGCATCCTCCATTGCTTTTACATCCGTTTGGTGTTCCTGTTCCACAGCTGCTGCATCCCATATTTAAATAGATATTTAATATTATACAATAAGTAAAAAAGGGGAAATAGCAGTATCAGGCAGTTGCAAAAAATGAAAGTTCGGTTGTGTTACACACGTTACGGATTATGGGTTCTATGCAGCATTAAAATAGTTGCTGCTTTTCATGAGTGCCACACCTATGTTCAATATAAAAAATCAAAAGTTTAAACTTCCTGCCGCTTCAATTCTTTCCACTTGTATTACCGACCCCCATTTTAGGGATCTGTTACAAATATAGCGTTTAATTGAAGACAATGCTATCAGCTACCGGCTGTTAGCTTTCGGCGGCTGACAGCCAGCATATAGTTGTGTTTAGCCAAGGGAACTTTGGCA
>CAXSIE010000278.1:2026-5447 GCA_964237295.1 uncultured Flavihumibacter sp.
TCTCTGATGATATGATACAATTTAATGGTAAGTGCATGAAAGAGTATCTTTGAGTGTGCATTTCGTTCTATATACCAGGTAGCTTTATCCAGCTCTTCAATAATTGCTTTTTGCTGGGCAATATTCGCCATTTTGTTAATGCGGCCTATAAAATCCAGTTCTTTTCCAGCAAAAGTTACTGTACTTTGAGTATCAAGGATCCGTAACCTGATACTTTGCTCAAGAAGGTGATTGAAATAACGAAGAAACTGTTTCTGTTTTTCCCGCCCCAGCTTACTGACCTCCTCAATCCACTTAACCTGGGCAACCGGGCCTGTTTTAAGCACCGCATTAAGCCATTCCCGTAAAAGATCGAGCCAGTCTTCATCAACATGCTGCATCAGCTTCATCGCTTCCCGGTAATTTCCTTCACTTATTCCTGCAATCTGGTTGGCAAGGGAGGGCGTTAATTTGCATCGCTGAACAAGTGCTTCTTCAATATCGGAAAATGATAACGCCGGTGTTTTTATAAGCTGGCAACGGGACAATATAGTTGGTAACAGCAGTGATTCATTTTCAGCCACAAAAATAAACAAGGTGTTTACAGGAGGCTCTTCAATTAATTTAAGCAATTTGTTCCCTTCATTACCCAGGTACTCAGGCATCCACATAATAAGAACCTTAAATTCGCTTTCAAAGCTTTTAAGAGCCAGCTTGTGCAAAACGTCTTTACATTCTTCAGAAGAAATGTTTCCCTGCTTATTTTCCGCGCCCATAAGGATGCAATTTTATGAATTCTCTCCATTCCTGTATAAAATCTGTGCTTTTGGGTTTCTCACCAGCGCTTTTTGTAATAACCGGGTAAGAGAAATGAATGTCCGGATGAACAAATTGTGCGGCTTTAACGCAGGCGTTGCAGATACCGCAAGAATCGTATTGAGGTACATCTCCTTGCGGTCGTGCAGTTTCATTAGAAAACAAAGAAGCCGCTGCCTGTGCAGTATGTTTGCCATTTACTTTCTCACACACAATATATTGGGCAAAAGCAAGGGCTGTCAGCAGGGAACCATTACCTTCCTTTCCTAAAAAAAGCAAAGCATGGCTAAGGCGATTATGTTGTACAATTTCTGCAAGGTGCTGCTTTAATGCTGACTGGCCGATGATATTCTTAAACTGCATCAAAAGCGAAGATAAGCCGTGGGATGAAAATAAAAAAAGCGATGAGTTTCACTCATCGCTATGTTACGAATCTGTTTTCTAAGGTCGATCCTAATTAAGGTATTTTGTTACCTCTTCGCTCATAGGGTTTACTTTACTTGGAAATACTGCTACCAGTTTTCCATTCTCATCTATTAAAAATTTCGTAAAATTCCATTTGATAGGGTCTTCCACTCCCATTTTTGCGGCTTCGTCAGTGAGGTATTTGAATAATGGATGGATATCATCACCTTTTACAGAAACTTTTTCTGACATAGGAAATGTAACACCATAATTTTTTGTACAGAATTCTGATATTTCTGCATTGGTTCCGGGTTCCTGCTGTTTAAAATTATTTGCCGGAAAACCCAGAATAACCAGCTTGCCCTTGTAGGTTTCATATAATGATTCAAGATCTTTATATTGAGGAGTAAAACCACATTTTGATGCGGTATTTACGATCAATATCTTTTTTCCTTTATATTTTGAAAGATCGATTGATTTGCCATCAAGACTCGGAACTTTAAAATCGTAAATTCCTACCGCTAATGTGAATAACAGAGAAAGCATTGTAAGACGTAACATACTGGTAATTTTAATTTATAAATAATAAGAAATATAACAACGATTGTTCAAAATTGTTTCTTGAACCGGACTTTAAAGATACATGATTATCTTATTTCTTTAGGAATGGAAATTTTTTGCAGCTATTGTTTTTCATAAGCACCCAGGTCAGGAAGCCCTACCGGCCTTACATTGCCATCAAGGTCAATTGACAGGCCTGCATTGACGCCTTTATTTAAAGCAGGTGAATTGTTTTTAAGCCTGAAATTATAATAACGCTTTTGACTGTTGATGCTATCAAAAACAGGATCCTGGTTAGAAATTATATTTGTTGAAGTGATGTTGGCAGGTACGCTTTTTACTTTCCAGAGGCAGTTATCAAAGTTAACCAGGAACAATTGAGTTCCTTGCCTGGACGTTACTACTTCATCATCCACAATACTACTTTCCGCCCAAAAAATACAATTCCTGAAATTTGCAGTTAAGATTGAAGTCTGAATCGCATTGTTTTGTTTTATATTATTGCTAACAAACAATACCGGCTCTTTATGACTAAGATAACTGCCGGAATAACTGGCAACAGTACAATTGTCAAACTGATAATTGCCTCCGTTTATTAATTGAATATTTTTACCGCAGTTGCTTATTAGACAATTACTAACTTTTAAGGACGATTGTAAGGCTAATATCCCTGCATCATATATATTGTCAATAATACATTGATTCAGCGTTACACGTGGATTGCCATTCAATAAAAGCTGTTCTGTAATGATGCCCTGGTAAGCGTTTTGAATTACAGCATAATTTAAAATATTGTCTTTACTGCTGCCCCTGAAGTAAATGCCTGGCCAGCCCGCAGGAAAATCTTTATAAGGATTATCTAAACGGTCTCCTTTAAAATATACTCTTGTGCTATCATCTTTCTCCCCGTTTATTTGCAGGGTACCATCAATAATGATGGGAGCATCGGCATGCAAATAAATTTTGCAGCCTTTTTCAATAGTGAGGATTGCATTGGTATCAACCAGCAAGCCGCCGATAATAACATAAGGAAGCGTTTTGGTAAAAGTAACTTTACCGGTAATAAGTCGTGACCGTAAAAAGTTTGCATTTTGTCCATAGCTATCCAGCTGTACATACTGTTTATTGCCGTTATAGGAAATCTCAATACTATCCTGGATTATGAAAGGTAACGGGTTGGTATTTGAATTCAGCGAAACGGAAACGAATACATAGATACTATCGTTGGCTTCCACTTCTATGTCTTTTACCGACGGCCCGGCAATTCCATCTACATTTATTTTAAAGAATGAGGTGGCGCCTCCTTTTAAAGCGATGTCACTGAACTTTAATTTCCGGTTGTTATCATTTTTAATTTTAAAGGATTGTGTAACTGATCCAACGGTAGTAAATATTGTATCAAAATGAATGGTATCCGCCGATATAGAAATACGTGCATCTTTACTGCTGATGAAAGTCTCTTTCCTGCAGGAGCAAATTAATAAAGTAGATAATAAAATAAATAATAGCTGCTTCATGTAAAGATCAAAAATAAGTTTTGTTTTGCTATCAGCCGTCAGCTATCGGGAGGAAACAAGGCATCAATCATCTGACAACTGATTGCTATAGTAATAGCTACTAACAATTTACTTCACGGTATAAGCCAGCGTAGCAATGCTTA
>CAXSIE010000278.1:5457-7349 GCA_964237295.1 uncultured Flavihumibacter sp.
TCTCCCTGTAATAATTCATGTCCGCATGCTTCGAGGGTTGCACCTGTTGTTAATACGTCGTCCACTAATAATACATGTTTATTTTGTATTGCTTCCCTGTCTTTTAATTCAAACCTGGCTTCCATATTCAGCCATCTTTCGATCCTGTTTTTATGTGTCTGCGTTTCAGTGCTGGTAATACGGGAGATTACATGTTTAAAAACGGGTATGCCGGTAGTGGCAGAAATTCCTTCGCACAAAATGGCAGCCTGGTTATAACCTCTCTTTTTCTCTCTTGAAGCAAACAGGGGTAAAGGTATCAGCGCATCTATCGAATCATATCTTTCAGATTGCCTTAGCGCTGTGCCCATCATCCTTCCGGCAAAATAACCAACGTCTTTATTTCCTTTATATTTTAACTGGTGTAATAAACGTTGAACAAGCGAATCCTTGCTGAAATAACAAAAGCTGGTTGCCTGCTGAACAGGTAATCTTCCTCGAAATATTTTTTCTACCTGGTTTTCGGCATGCAGATGAAAATTTGTTACCGGTAGCTGGTTGATACATTTAATGCAAAGAACAGCTCTTGTTCCAAGAACATCGGTTCCACATCCTACACAGATATGAGGAAAGAAGAGGTGAGTGAAATCGTGGAGTAGTTCAAGATTCAATGAATAATATTTAATTGTAAAGGGAACACTATCAGCTTAACTCTGAAGGGGTAACGACATTATCCTTCGTATTAAGACACTATATACCACCCTTTCAGGGTTCGCGTTTCATAATTTAATATTTGCTATAATCATATCACTCCTTCGGAGTTTACATTGAAATCTGAAAGCTGATTTCTAAAACAACAACTGATACACCTCCTCCACCTTTCCCACAGTAATAACTTCAATATTAAATTGCTGTTTTGCCAGGCCTTTCTGATTGTATTTTGAAACGATGATCTTTTCAAAACCAAGCTTCTCTGCTTCCGCTATCCTTTGCTCTACACGATTAACTGCACGGATCTCACCACTCAATCCTACTTCACCTGCAAAGCAGTAGTGCATGGGTATGGCACTGTCTTCATAGGAACTTAACAAAGCACATAATACAGACAGGTCGGTAGAAGGATCTTCTACCTTCAATCCTCCGGCGATATTAAGAAATACATCTTTTACTCCAAAGTGGAAACCACCCCTTTTTTCAAGTACCGCTAATAATAATTGAAGACGGCGAAGGTCGAACCCGCTAACAGTTCTTTGAGGTGTGCCATAAACCGATTGTGTTACCAACGCCTGCACTTCTATCAGCATCGGCCTGATGCCTTCAATGGTTGCCGCTATGGCAATACCGCTGAGGTTATCTTCTTTTTGTGTTATCAGTATTTCGCTTGGATTGGTTACCGGCCTCATTCCATCGCCTGACATTTCATAAATGCCCAGCTCGGCAGTACTGCCAAACCTGTTTTTAAGAGTTCTTAAAATACGGTAAGCATAATGCCTGTCTCCCTCGAACTGAAGTACGGTGTCAACCATATGTTCCAGGATTTTTGGTCCGGCTATAGCTCCGTCTTTTGTAATGTGCCCGATTAAAAATACAGGTGTATCTGTTTCCTTGGCGAATCTTTGAAATTCCGCAGCACATTCCCTGATCTGTGAAACACTACCGGGTGAGGATTCAATAAAAGTAGTGTGTAATGTTTGAATAGAATCAATAATCACTAATTGGGGGCGCAACTTTTTTATTTCCTGGAAGATGATTTGAGTAGAAGTTTCAGTGAGCAGATAGAAATGATCATTTTTTATTTTTAACCGGTCTGCCCGCATTTTAATTTGCTGTTCACTTTCTTCCCCGCTAATATACAAAGTAGTGATATCTTTTAACTGCAAACCATTTTGCAAAAACAAAGTTGATTTTCCAAT
>CAXSIE010000279.1:0-2949 GCA_964237295.1 uncultured Flavihumibacter sp.
ATGCTTCAGCTGATGAACCGCACTTATACCAGGGAATGGTATATCGGCAAAGTAAACCGCATCCGGGAAATCTTACCCGATTGCGGCTTATCCACCGATGTCATTACAGGTTTTTGCACTGAAACAGAAGAAGACCATCAGGATACTTTATCGTTGATGGATTATTGCAGTTACGACCTGGCATATATGTATTTCTATAGTGAAAGACCCGGAACGCTGGCAGCCAGGCGCTTTACAGATGATGTTCCTGAGATCACAAAGAGAAGAAGGCTTCAGGAAGTTGTTACCCTGCACCGTTTAAAATCTCTTGAAAGCATGCAGAAAGATCTGGGCAAAACTTTTACCGTGTTAATTGAAGGAGATTCTAAAAAAAGCAGTGAATACTGGGCCGGAAGAAACGATCAGAATAAACTGATCGTATTTCCTAAAAAAAATTATCATTTAAAAAAAGGTGATTATGTGGATGTTGTAATAAACCAATGTACCTCTGCCACTCTTTTAGGTGAGATCGTGGTGAACGATTCAGTGTTATTACATGAAAAAGAAATATCTAATATCCCATGATCAATATTCATTCTCAATAGTATTATAAAATCAAAGCTGAGAATTGATTGCTGGATGTTGAATATAAACAGAGCGTAATCTACATCTACGTCAGAAACACTTGTAGATGGAAACAATGACAAATAGAACGGCTGGTGGTGCTGGCTAAAAAAAGATTAATGGACTTACAATCAATAAAAAACCGTTTTGCAATAATTGGCAACTCTCCTGCCCTGAACCATGCGCTGAATACAGCCGTGCAGGTGGCTAATACTGATCTCTCTGTACTTATTACGGGAGAAAGCGGAGTGGGAAAAGAAGTTTTTTCACAGATCATTCATTCCTTAAGCGCAAGGAAACACAATCCTTTTATTGCGGTAAACTGTGGCGCAATACCTGAGGGAACCATTGATTCGGAATTATTCGGACATGAAAAAGGCTCTTTTACAGGAGCTCTCGATGCACGTAAAGGTTACTTTGAAAGTGTTAACGGAGGTACGATCTTTTTGGATGAAATTGGTGAAATGCCCCTGGGTACGCAGGCACGCTTGCTCAGGATGCTGGAAACAGGTGAGTATATACGCGTAGGATCAAGCAAAGTACAGAAAACCGATGTAAGGGTAATAGCCGCCACTAATAAAGAACTGCTTGAATTTACTACCACCGGCAAATTCAGGGAAGACTTATACTACCGCTTGAGCACCGTTCCTATCAGGGTACCTGCATTACGAGACAGAAGGGAAGATGTTCCCCTGTTGTTCCGCAAGTTCTGTGTAGATTTTGCAGAGCGGTATAAAACCGCACCGGTTCAATTAGATGATGAGGCTAAAAATCTGTTAATAAATTATTCCTGGCCCGGCAATGTGCGGGAATTGAAGAATATTGCAGAGCAGGTATCGGTGCTTTCTACAGATAAGAATGTTTCCGGCCCTGTGTTCAGAAGGTTTTTACCTGATAACTCCATCAACCGGTTACCCGTTCTGGCGTCTCAGAACGGTGCTTCCAACGGAGATTTTTCTAACGAAAGGGACTTGCTGTACAAACTCTTTTTCGACATGAAAAAAGATGTGACCGAGCTGAAAAAAATGTTCGTTGACATTCTTAAAAATCCGGCAAATTCATCAGCAGCGGTGGCATATGCAAAAGAATCAATGATGCATGATTACCCGATGATCAATGAACTGCAAAACGGCCAGTTGCCCCAAACCCTTGTACAGGGTTCACAGGCTGTGCTTATAAAGCAGGATGATATTCATGAACATGAGGAAGTGGAAGAGTCTTTGAATATTATGGATAAAGAAAAAGAACTGATCATTAAAGCTTTAAAAAAGCATAAAGGGAAACGCAAAGATGCGTCAACGGACCTTGGCATCAGTGAAAGAACATTGTACAGGAAGCTGAAGGAATATGATATTGATGAATAAGGGTTAATTTTTAATTACCGTTATGAACACTAATGAACTTACGATTTTGTGAACATTGATTACGGATAGTTGGATACTGTATATTGGATTTGAAAAATGAAATTTACCAAAATGAAACACATAAATAAGTTCCTGTTGCTTGCACTAACGATTATATTGCTATCCGGTGTTGCCGGATGCAGGGTTTACCGTTTCAGGGATGTTAACATTGATCCTGATATCAAGACAGTAAAAGTGAATTATATTGAAAACAAGGCTCGCTATAAAAATCCGCAGCTAAGTCCGCAATTGTCAGACAGGCTTCGTCAGAAAATAAACAATCAAACAAGATTAACCCAGGTGCAGGGGGATGACGCCAATCTTGAGATCAGCGGCACCATAACCCAGTATGACCCTACCACCTCGGGTATCAGTAATCAGCAGGCAGCTACCAACCGGTTAAACATCTCCGTCAGTATCATTATAAAAAACCGGCTGGATGATAAGAAAAGCCGCGAAGAGACCGTTACGCGTAATTTCGACTTTGCGGCTTCTTTAAGTCTTGACCAGGCAGAAGCTCAGTTAAATGCTACAATCATTCAAAATCTTACTGATGAAATTTTCAACCGCATTTTTTCTAACTGGTAACATTCCAACATTTAATATATTGTAGGTCATGCAAACGATATTGCAGCATCTCTTCAAAAAAAATAGTTTACAGGAAATACCTGTAGAAACGCTGCAACAGCTGACCATCGAGTTTCCTTATTTTGCAATAGGTCAGTTTCTGCTAAGCCGCAAATTTAAAGAAACCGACAATCAATCTTATGAGGATCAGTTTCAGAAAACACTGGTTTATTTCAATAATCCTTTATGGTTACAATACAAGCTAAATGAACCGGCACCCGCAGTTGAAAGGCTACCGGACATTTCAGGAAACCCAGAAACTACTGAAGCAGCAATTACACCATCATCCGATGGCACATTCCAACTATCTCATGAC
>CAXSIE010000279.1:2959-7334 GCA_964237295.1 uncultured Flavihumibacter sp.
GTGCTGAATCCGGAGGGTGACTTTATAGATGCTGAATCTCCAACTATTCTCACTGAAACTTCTTTAGAAGCACCCCCGGTCGCATTACTAAACGGCCTCCGGAAACAGGATGCACAAACCATCCAGCGTGAAGAACCATTTACCTTCCAGGCTTTTTATACAGTTGATTATTTCGCCTCACAGGGAATTAAGCTTGGTCAGGATAATCAGCAGCACGATAAATTAGGCAAACAGCTTAAAAGTTTTACGGAATGGCTTAAAACTATGCGCCGTTTACCTGAAACCTCCGTGACAGATATACTTAATAAAATCAATGATGGTGAAATAGCCAAGATCGCTGCTCATTCTCTGGAAGAAAAAGAAGTTATCACTGAAGCGATGGCAGAAGTACTGATAAAACAGGGTCAACTTGATAAAGCACGGGAGCTCTATCACAAATTAAGTTTGCAGAATCCGCATAAAAGCACGTATTTTGCGGCCAGAATTGACGATTTAAAACAGCATTGATATGGTAATTGTTTTTGTAATACTAGTTGTTCGCCTGCATCATACTTGGTTTTATAGTACTGGTACAGAATCCTAAAGGTGGTGGATTAGCCGCTAATATTGGTGGCATCGGCAATCAGTTTATGGGTGTGAAACAAACGACTGATGTATTGGAAAAAGGCACCTGGATATTCGCCGCTATTGTTGGCTTGTTATGTTTGTTTTCAGTGGCTTTCATTCCAAGATCATCCGGCAGCAGGCAGGACCTGCTTGATAAAATAAATGCAAAACCAACCACTACCAATGCTGCTCCCGTAACTACGCCACAACCTACTAATCAAACTTCTCCTGCCTCATCAAACAAAAAATAATAAGTTATCATTCATTTTATAGCCCTGTCTTGTTTTCAGACAGGGTTTTTTATTTAATTTGAATACAATCTCATACAGATCATGAAGAAGACCGTTTTAATTGTATTTGGAGTATTGATATTGATTGCTTTATTTACCGGGTGGAGATTTTTCGGGCCATCAGCTTATTTTAAAGGGCCGCTGAAGTATTTATACATTCCCACCGGTAATGCCACGAAAGAAAAAGTGCTGGAACTACTGGAAACCGACTCCATGATAAATTCCACCACAAGCTTTAACTGGCTGGCAAACAGGATGGATTACTGGAAACAGATCAAACCGGGCAAATACAAAATTGAACCGAAGAACAGTATTTTTGATATCATCCGGTTATTGAGAAACGGCCGCCAGTCGCCCGTAAACCTTGTTATTACCAAAATAAGAACGAAAGAAGATCTTGCCTCGCTTGCCGGCAAAAAATTTGAATCCGATTCTGCTGCAATGATGCTTTATCTTACAGACAACGATTCCCTACAAAAATTTCATTTGGATTCCAATACAGTGATGACAGCGGTTTTTCCTAATACCTACACTTTTTTCTGGAACACTACACCCGATAAAATTTTCAATAAACTTATACATGAGTACAACGAATTCTGGACACCTGAAAAAAATGCCCTTGCAACCGCTAAGGGATTAACGCCTCAGACAGCTTATATTCTTGCATCAATAATTGAAGAAGAGACCAATAAAAATGATGAAAAAGGAAATATTGCCAGTGTATATCTTAACCGTATAAGCAAGGGAATGAAACTTGGCGCTGACCCAACAGTAAAATTCGCTTTAAGAGACTTTGGTTTAAAAAGAATTTATAACAAGCATTTATTGGTTGAATCGCCCTACAATACGTACCGGGTTTTTGGATTGCCGCCCGGTCCTATCTGTACGCCTTCAACAAAAACCATCAATGCGGTATTAACATCACCTAAAACCGATTACCTGTATTTCGTTGCTAAAAGTGATTTTTCAGGCCATCACACTTTTGCCAATACGTATGAACAACATTTAAAATATGCAAAGGAGTACCAGGAGGCCCTGAATAAATACATGCAACGGTCAAAGCCAGCAAAAGATAACCTGGATAAATAAGTTAGGATGACCAGACTGGAACGAATAGTATTGAATTTATTACCGGTAAGAATATTGATCAGCAAAAGCCGGCATATAATTTTGCCAGGGTTCCAGGGTCTGCCTTTATATGATGTAATGATATTTTTTATTCGGCAGGTGAAAAAGGGAGGATTAAATGAAAGAGCCTCTTCTATTGCTTTTAATTTTTTGATGGCTATTCCGGCAGCAGTCATTTTTCTTTGCACTTTACTTCCCTACATGCCGGTATCAAAAGAGATCACTCCTCAATTGTTATTATTGGCAAATGACCTGATTCGTGATCGTACCAGTTATCTTGCGGTTGAAAAATTTTTAAATGATTTTTTGAACACTCCCAGAAGCGGCTTATTGTCTCTGGGGTTTTTCCTGGCGGTATTGTATTCCTCTAACGCCATGCTTGGTATCATGCGTACATTTAATAAATCGCTGATAAAAAGTTCTAAGCGAAATTATTTCCAATCCAGGTGGATGGCAATCAAATTAACTACATTAGTTATTGTACTGATCATTGTTTCTTTAATATTATCTATCGTGCAGGGAGAAGTGTTTAACCGTTTGTTATTATGGATGAAGATCCAAAACCCTTCCGTAAAAGACCTTATAAATTCATTACGGTATGTTGTGATAGTAGCTTTAATATATTATGCAATAGCATTCATTTATAAATATGCGCCTGCTGTTAACGAACGCTGGCAATTATCTTCGCCGGGAACCATACTTGCAACCTTTCTTACCATTATAACTACGTTTATATTTTCATTCTGGGTTAGCCGCTTTGCTAACTATAATAAGGTGTACGGATCTATCGGAACCATTTTGATTATTATGCTGCTAACTTATATTAACGCACTGATTTTATTGATCGGTTATGAACTGAATGTAAGCATCCATAATCTTAAACTGATAGTTAAAGACAGGCAATAGGAGAAAGACATGCTCAAAATAAACAAGGTCTTATAAAACAATAACGGATCAGGCCATCTTACCAAGAGAAAGTTACACTTTAAAAAGTGAATTCAAAACCAAGGGTCGCGATAGCTTCAAGGAACATAAAATCATGCTTAACACGGTTTCCTTTCATGCTTTCAGTATTTGCAAGCGCATTGATATATTTAACGTAACCTGTTTTTCCAGTGCCTTCAATAAACAATCGCTTAAGCGGATAGAAACGTAACCCTCCTTCAGCACTCAGGTTATATCCTGCTATATGAAAATGATTGTTCAGTTCTTCATTTTTCCAGGTAAAATCGGAACGCGGAATATTAATGCCTGCTCCTCCTTTATACAAACAGGACAGCAATTTTCTGGTGTGCGCGTAATTTTGAGCCAGGATAATAAATCCTACGTAATTAATATGAAGCCAGTTGGCTCCGTCCGTATGTTCGAAATGAAGAAAACGGGAAGGATCGAGTGTACTATCTGCATCAACGTGCTTTCCGCCAATTGTGCCGGTAACATGTACTGTCTGACCATCTGTAACAATATATTTAGCATGATCGAAGTTAATTTCAAGCGCACGCGTACCTTCTTTATTTAAATAAAATCCAAACCGGTAATTGTATTGAGGAACGGATATTTGCGAAGGTTCCTTGTAAATAGCGTCAAGGTCGTTTGAATCATGTGCCCTGGCATGGTGTAAAATGAAATCATTTCCATTGCTCATTTTAAAATGAATATTGCTACGGGTATAGGCTTCAGTGTTATAACCCCATTGAATGTACATTCCTTTGAGCCATCGTGTATTGTCTGACTGTGCATTAATTTTTGAAAACCAACCAGCGGCAAAACAGCCAAGCAAGATCCATTTCTTCATCACACAAATCTAACAAGCTCAAAGCGAAAAAAAAAATTTGCGTATATTCATTACTGTGAATATAATAATATATGTATTTTAACTAAGTGCCTATAGTTATATATGTAATAATAAACGCATAAGTAAAAACACGCAGTCTTATTACTAAATTTTTTAATGGGCATCTGTGCTTTTGAAAATTATCGCCATGCCAGATTTATAACGGATCAGCAATAAACCCCCATTCCTTTAACAATGCTTTATATTGTTCATCAGGCAAACTTCGCTGATCATAATGACCGGCAATACTCTTTTGACGGTACGCCTCATATAACGTTATTGCGCATGCAACTGATATATTCAAAGACTTGATAATACCAACCTGCGGAATAATAAAATTACTATCAGCCATTGCCATTATTTCCTCGCTTACACCCGCATGTTCATTTCCAAAAACAAGGGCAATAGCTTGCGAAAAATCAATTGAATGTAAGCTTACAGCATCGCTGCTTAAATGAGTTGTTAAAATCCGGTTGTATTTTTTACGAAGCGCTTCGAAGCATTTTGTTGCATCTGA
>CAXSIE010000280.1:0-4738 GCA_964237295.1 uncultured Flavihumibacter sp.
GTTCGAGATGCGGGCGTGTATGGTAATTTTCATACCATGCGTTATCAGCAACTGGCTTCAAGCGCTTCTTATTTCAAGCTGGGACCATTTATGGGTACTGCGAAAAATTATGATATTCTACGTTATGACGATATTTTATTGATGCTGGCAGAAGCTTATATTGAATCGGGCCAGCAGGCCGATGCTTTGCCCCTCATCAACCAAATACGGAGACGAGCAGCCGCAAGCACCGTAAGACTTAAAAAATCGGATGGCAGCTTTCCATCAAATTATAATACTGCGGCCGGATGGACGCAGGATTACGCCCGAAAGGCGTTACAGTGGGAAAGACGCCTTGAATTTGCAACTGAAGGGGCACGCTTTTTTGACCTGGTAAGATGGGGCATTGCGGAACAAACTTTAAACGCGTACATAGCTGTTGAAAAAACAAGAAGGAGCTTTTTAGCAACGGCTAAGTTTACAGCAGGCAGGGATGAATACCTGCCAATTCCACAATCTGAAATTACTTTTACAAATGGGCTGTATAAGCAGAACCCCGGTTATTGATAAGTGTTATATTAACCTTAAATTTATGCTTTAGCTATCAGCCGTTAGTTTTCAGCAGATCATTGCATAGCTAACCGCTGGTGGCTGATAGTAATTAACACAACGCCGGAATCATTCTAATTAACAAAACCTATTTTAAAAATTGAGTCATGTACATTGAAACGAACACCGTTAATGCAGGCAAGGAACCGGGGCTGTCTTCAGCCGCTTCGGGCTATATTGTGCGTATTTCTCTTACTGCAGCCCTGGCCGGTTTCATTTTCGGATTTGACACCGTTGTTATTTCCGGTGCTAACCTGCCTATAAAAGAGCTCTGGCATACTTCGCCGTTGTTCCATGGATTCTTTATAATGTCTATGGCTTTATGGGGAACCGTTGTGGGGGCTGTCTTTGGTGGGATACCTACACAAAAATTGGGAAGAAAAAAAGTGCTTGTCTGGATAGGCATACTTTTCAGTCTCTCTGCCATCGGAACTGCTTTTGCTCCGGATCCTTACACTTTTTCTTTTTTCCGGTTCATTGGCGGTTTAGGCATCGGCGTATCATCCGTAGCTGCACCTACCTATATTTCTGAAATTTCCACACCCGGCAACAGGGGCAAGCTGGGCGCCTTATACCAATTCAATATTGTATTCGGAATCCTGGTTGCTTTCCTGTCAAATTATTTTTTGAAAGGCGTTGGCGGCGCTAACGACTGGCGATGGATGCTTGGAGCATTGGCCGTGCCCTCCCTTATCTATTCAGCTATGGTGGTAGGTGTTCCTGAAAGTCCGCGTTGGCTGATCACCAACACAAGCGACACAACCACAGCCGGTAAAATATTGGCCAGATTAGGTGTTGCCAACGTGGAGGCGGAAATTGCTTCCATTCTAGCAAGTTTCAGGCATGAAACCTCCACAGGAAAAAGTTCCGGTATTTTCAGCTCCAGGTACACAACGATCGTTTGGCTGGCATTTATGATTGCCTTTTTCAACCAGGTATCCGGGATCAACTTCATTTTATATTATGCACCGGAAATTCTCGAAAGAGCAGGACTCGCTGCAAAAGAGTCCTTATTTAACTCCATAGCGATCGGAGGAACGAACCTGATTTTTACTTTTGTAGGATTATACCTCATTGACCGGCTGGGCAGGAAAACTTTACTGATCATCGGTTCGATCGGTTACATATTCAGCCTTGCAATGGTAGCGTGGTGTTTTTATACCCATGCCGGCGCAGCACTTCTCATGACTTTTTTATTACTTTTCATTGCAGCGCACGCGATTGGACAGGGCGCAGTAATCTGGGTTTTTATATCGGAGATATTTCCCAATAAGGTAAGAGCAATGGGCCAGTCGCTCGGTGCCAGTACTCACTGGGTTTTTGCAGCTTTGATAACTTTGATAACCCCCGTTTTCCTTGACAAGGACAAGGGTATCTTTAAAGAGAACCCCTGGCCTATCTTTGCGTTTTTTGGTTTTATGATGGCATTGCAACTCATCTGGGTGTTGCTGAAGGTTCCGGAAACAAAGGGGGTATCACTGGAAGATCTGGAAAAAAAATTGGTAACCCATTAAAAGGTATTCAAAAGGTTTGCAAACGTTTTTTAATAACAGTCAATAGAGTGGACGTTTAACCCAACAAGAAAAATATTAATATTCAATAATCAGTATTCAGTATCATACTTAATAATGAAAAAACTCACCTGCATCATACCGATTGTTTTTTTAATTGCATGCGGCGGCACCGAAAAACCTCAGCAACTGTCTTACAACGAGCCGCACCGTCCTCAGATCCATTTTTCACCGAAAGAGAAATGGATGAACGATCCTAATGGCATGGTATATTCCAATGGCACATATCACTTGTTTTATCAATACTATCCCGATAGTACGGTATGGGGACCCATGCATTGGGGACATGCCACCAGCAAAGACCTGGTACACTGGCAGCATCAACCGGTAGCCCTTTACCCTGACAGCCTTGGATATATTTTTTCAGGAAGTGCCGTTGTTGACAGCAATAATACTTCAGGATTCGGTAAAAATGGTAGTACGCCTTTAGTGGCCATCTTTACGCATCATGATCCTAAAGGGGAAAAAGCAGGCACGGCTACCTATCAAAATCAAAGTATCGCCTATAGTATTGATGAGGGGAAAACATGGGTGAAATATGCTAACAATCCCGTTCTTAAAAATCCCGGTATAAAAGACTTCCGCGACCCTAAAGTAAGCTGGTATGAAGCTGGTAAAAAATGGATCATGACGCTTGCTACTTTAGATCATATCACTTTCTTTTCTTCCCCGAACCTGAAAGACTGGACGAAGGAAAGTGAGTTTGGTAAAGAAGTGGGTGCTCATGGTGGCGTGTGGGAATGCCCGGATCTTTTTCCTTTATATCATAATGGCCAGGCTGTTTGGATATTGATAGTAAATATCAATCCGGGCGGACCAAACGGTGGTTCTGCCACCCAATATTTTACAGGACAGTTTGATGGGAATAAATTTGTTCCTTATCAGACAGATACGAGGTGGCTTGATTACGGTCCGGATGAATATGCAGGAATTACCTGGTCGAACACAGGCAGCAGAAAAATTTTTCTTGGATGGATGAGTAACTGGCAGTATGCCGATAAAGTTCCTACGGAGAAATGGAGAAGCGCAATGACGGTGCCCAGAGATATAGGAATTGAAAAACTGGGAGAAAAGTACCTGCTTACATCAAAACCTTCTAATGAATTAAGCGTGATAGCCGAAAAGCCGGTAACCCTGGAAAATATTTCCGACACAAATTACAACGTTACTTCAAAAACAGGCAAACTCTCCGGCCCGGCAAGACTAAGTATTAAGTCAGATAAATTAGAATCTTTCGCAATAACTTTATCAAACGATGCAGGTGAAAAAGTGGTAATCGGGTATGACAAAGCTGCCAAACATTATTTCATAGACCGTACCAATTCCGGTAAGGTATCTTTTGAAAAAGGGTTTGCCGGAAGACATACCGCACCGCGTTTATCGGATAAGGATGATTTTGATCTTACATTGATTATCGACAATGCATCGGTTGAATTATTTGCCGACAACGGCCTGACGGTAATGACAGCAATATTTTTTCCTGATTCATTGCTTTCAAACATTACTATGCAATCGGCAAGCGGGTTTACAATAAAGTCGTTGAGCTATAGTAATTTAAAAAGTATATGGTAAAAATTGAAGCAGCGATCATTGCTAAACATGAAATTATTTATTGAAAGGTAGTAGCTAAACTTGTAAGTGTTTTTTAACCACGGAGTAAAGCCGGAGTAGAAGAAGAGGTTACGCAGAGACCTCCTCTGTTTAATCTCTTCTTCTACTCCGGCTTTACTCCGTGGTTAAAACTGCATAACGCAAAGTTTGTTTCACGCTCACACATTTAACACTACTGTATAACAAAGTCTTTAGACTCGTTTTTAATTTCTTTAATGCCTGATTGGGCGAGGTTTAAACTGCCATGGGCGTCACCGGCAATCCACAACCCATATTTACCTTTTACACCAATTCCGTAATTACTGATTTTTATATTTTTAAAGATTGCATTAGATAACACACCTGTTTTTCCATCCTTGTTTTTAGCAACTACACTTAATCCATCAGACAGACTGTTCTCAATATGTAAGTTATTCATTTCAATTCCTGAAATGTTTCGCTTATCAAGACATATTTGCACCGCAGCACGCCAGTTCCACTCGTGGTCGAAGCCGCCACTGGTTTTTATATTGCAGTTATTAATAACCGTTATGCCACTAAAATTATTATTAATGTGTTTGCTGCTGTCTTCGGTTGGAAAAGTGGTACTTATCAGAATAGCGGAGCCTTGAGAAATGTCAATAAATGAACAATTATTTATTTGATTGCTTTCGCCTCCATATATAGCTGCTCCGTTTGCAAGAAACGGGAGTTGAGCCGTGCAATGCGTAATAAGGTTATGGCCGGGTGAATATTCCTGCTTCATGAAAGTGGTGGGCCAGAAGGCAAAACAATCGTCTCCCGTACTTCGTGTAGAGCAGTATTGAATAGTTGATTGGGTCATGCCAACACAAAAGTTTATACCATCTGCTATTGTATTTCGCATGCGACAACTTTCAACCACAAGGTTTTTCGAGTTTTCTATCCACATGCCTACTTTCGTATGTTCTATCCAAAGGCGTGAAATCGTTGAGTTTGTTCCAAAGGAT
>CAXSIE010000280.1:4751-5270 GCA_964237295.1 uncultured Flavihumibacter sp.
AATGCCATCATTAGGTTCATTATCCTTCCTGTAATTTAATTTTCCCATAATAGCAAAATCAGAAAGATGAATGTTGCTGCCATTCCCTTTTAATCTTACCCTTTTACCGGCATCCATATAAAGTGCTTCATCGCCCACCAGGGTTGTGTACCACATTCCGGCTCCCTGAATTCTTATATCTGAGGGTAGCATAATATCTCCTGTGATCTTAAAAGACCCGGCGGGAACCCCAACCCTTTTTCCTGTCTTCCCCCCCATAGCGATACATTTTCTAAACGCTTCCGTATAGTCTTCGCCAGCATCACTTCCGGCAAATCTTTTATCGGTAACGGACCATGAATTAGCCGGCGCCTTCAACGGAGATGTAATATTTTCAAGGTCGGCCAAATCAATAATACTATATTCAGCATCATCTTCTTTGCCGTCATCGCGTTGTATCCTGATCCTGTCACCTTTGGTAATTACTACGTCTTTTATTCTTATATCATTATAAAAATTACGGGGCTTTCCGGCACCGGG
>CAXSIE010000280.1:5331-7327 GCA_964237295.1 uncultured Flavihumibacter sp.
AGCCAGGAGTATTGTGATGTAACTTTATAATGTTGAATAAGCTTCCCGTTTTTATATATCCCAAGTGTTGACTGCTTTCCGCCCCCTTCTTTTTTATCAGGCAGGCTGTACCTGATAACAATACTATTAGCATTGATAGTGGCGGTAAATTCAACATATTGACCGCTGGAACCCAGCTTTACGCATTGCTGTCCGGATGATTCCGTTTCAACCTGAAATGGAGTATATGCGGGGCCCATAATTATGCCACTCGTTTTCATCTTCTCCGCTTCATACGTTGTCCAGGTAATGTTTGCACCCGGTTTTCCCTGCGCCGGGCATACTAAGGTGCTGAAAATCAAGAAAGCCAGGGAATATTTATACATGCCTTTCATTAGTTTGATAAATAAGATTTGCACAGTTTAACTAAAAGGTGCAAAGCCTTTTGAGACCTTGCACTTTCTATGATAACCGTTAATATCCGGGATTCTGCTGAATTTTGCTGTTGGCGTTTATCTCGCTGATTGGTATTGGCCATACGTATGACTTAGTATCGTCCCATTGAAAAGGACCGGTAACGTTAATGGCTGTACCAAAATAGGCGGCTTCCGATTTGCCAATGCGCCAGCGGCATACGTCAAACCACCAGTGACCTTCGTTAAATAACTCAGCCCAACGTTCATAGTATAAAGGGTTATTCCCTAAAACAGGATCATTTATTGCGCTGGTTTTATCAGTAAGACTTACATAATCAATCGGAGCGGGAGCACTGATGGCATAACCGTAAGCCCTGCGTTTAACTTTATTCACGTATTCCAGGGCGGTAACGGCATCACCTGCACCTTTGCTTGCTTCGGCATATAACAAATACACATCAGCTAAACGCAGCAGGTAATAATTCCAGGCATCCGCCACACTGTTGGTGGGTGTATTTCCCTGACCACTATTTTCATTATATAATGTCGGCGCATATTTCCTGACACTCCATCCATAAACATTAACATTACCGGCAAAGAAGTTAGGTTTGGCGGAAGGCGCCCAGTTCGCCCCATCAAACTTTACCGAATCAATCCATGGCTGTAAAGCATTTACAAACAAACGCGGATCGGCGGTTTGACTGGTGCGTACCTGTAAGGCTTTTTGCTTGTACACAGGATCCATAATCAATTTAGGGTTGTTATATTTAGGCCCTGTTGTCGCGTTAAAGTCAGGGTTGGTTACCAGGCTGTAGTTGCTGCCTAAAGAATAGCCAAAACGCACAACGTTTTGATCGTGTAAGAACTCGTTGCCATAACCTAAAGGAAAGGCCCCTCCTTCCGTTCCATCGCCGCCCAACGACCAGGGCGCCCAAATCAACCCGTCAATTGATGTTGCATTTGCCGCACCGCTGTATATACCGTAACCACCTTTCGCGTCAGGATCAATATTTAATTCAAACAACGATTCCTTGTTGAATTCGTTGGCACTATTACCGTTAAAGGCATCATGGTATTGTGCAAAAGACATTAATGATCTACCGCTGTTCTGTATAACGTCCAGCAAGGTTGTTTTCGCATTGGCCCAATCCTGTGTAAATACATACGCTTTACCCAACAATCCTTTGGCAGACCATTCTGTTACCCTGCCTATGTCGTTGCCGCTCCATGCCACACCTTTAAGTAAGCTGGCTGATTGTTTGAGGTCGTTTTCAATGAAACTCCATACATCTTTTGCGGAGCTGCGTACTTTTTGCGTACCGGCCAAATCTGCCGGAACAGCATCAAAAAGGGGTACGCCCATCTTGTCGCTGCCACCATTCGTTGTTATATAACTTTCACCAAACAAGCATTCTAATTGAAAGTAATAATAGGCACGTAAAAAATAAGCCTGGCCTGTTATATAATTAACAGACGCCGAATCGCCCGCCTTTGCATTATTGGTTTTGTAAAGAGCAGCACCTGCAAACAACACATTGCAATTTTTTACACCGGTGTAGAATGCCTGCCATGCATCGCCGGCGTGTGAATTGCCAACCGTT
>CAXSIE010000281.1:0-6042 GCA_964237295.1 uncultured Flavihumibacter sp.
TGTGGGCTATGGCATTTCAGCACCGGATTTTAATTAGGATGATTACCAGGATATTGATTTTAAAGGAAAAATTGTTGTGTATATAAATGAGGCGCCGAAAATATTTCCAACAAGCGAGCGGGCTTATTATACAACGGCTGATGCTAAATACAGTGAAGCCATCAGGCGGGGTGCGGTAGGTGTTATCAGTTTCAGTTTGCCTTCCAATAAAAGAAGCACCTGGGATGCGTCGGTAAAAAGATCAAAGCAGGGTTCTTTCAAATGGGTCAACAAACAATTGGCTGCCACCAATAGTTATCCTGCGCTAAGAGCGGTAGCCAGCTTTAACAACGCGTATATTGACAAACTTTTTGCCGCTGCTTCCACAGGCATTCAAAAAATTTACGAGTTGGCTGAAGCCGGAAAATCCTTATCGTTCCCGCTTAATGTATCAGCGAATATTGTAGTGAAAACAAGCTCCAGATCAATTGAAAGCTCCAATGTGGCTGGCATTCTGGAAGGCAGCGATCCTGCTTTAAAGAAAGAGTATGTGGTTTATTCCGCCCACCTGGACCACTTCGGCATTGGCGCACCTGTAAAAAATGATTCTATCTATAATGGGGCGCATGATGATGCTTCCGGCGTCTCCATTCTATTGGAAATAATAAAAGCTTATCGTTCCCTGCCGGCCCATCCGAAAAGATCGGTAATTTTTGCAGTGGTAACCGGTGAAGAATTAGGCTTGCTCGGTTCGGATTACTTTGTTAATAACCAGCCTGTAACCGGAAAGATCGTTGCCAACCTGGCTATTGACATGCCATTTTTCTTTCATCCTGTTTTGGATATTGTTCCTTACGGAGCTGATCATTCAAGTCTTGGCAAACAAACTGAAAAAGCAACCAGGATGTTGGGATTGAAAATAAGCCCTGATCCATTTCCTGAGCAGGTGGTATTTATACGGAGTGATCATTACAGTTTTATCAAGAAAGGCATACCTGCCTTATTTATAAAAAGCGGGTTCATGACTGTACCTTCAGACACTGTAGACAGGGCTAAATCCGATGTCGGCTGGCGCAGTACCATTTATCATACGCCCCAGGATAATATGAACCAGCCTTTTGATTTTAAAGCTGCCACCACTCATGTGAAAGTGAATTTTTTAATCGGCTATTTTGTTAGTAATGATGCCAGTGCTCCGGTCTGGAACAAAGATGATTTTTTTGGTAAGAAGTTTATGAAAACGCCTTTGGGGTTTTGATGAACTTTTTCAGCCAGGGACGCTTGCACCATAGCCAAGGCACATACCGTACAGAGGATTTGTCTTTCACGGTGTTTTTCCCTCCCTCCCTACCTTTGAGGTTCAAAAGTTAAGAGGAAATTAATAGATTTGTAAGCAATCTAAAATAAACGGCAATATGAATCTCAGGCACCTTCTCTTTACCTGTTACCTGCTTTATAGTGTTCATGCATACACGCAGAAAAAGTACGAAGCAAACTGGCAATCTATTGACAGCCGTCCTGTTCCCTCATGGTTCACTGATGCCAAATTCGGCATTTTTATTCACTGGGGGGTATATGCAGTTCCTTCCTGGGCGCCAGTTGGTAAACAATACCAGGTGTACTCGAAATATGCCGAGTGGTACTGGTTCCGGTTAGTAAATGATACTACCAATGTAGGAAGGGCTTTCAGGTTATATCATAATACTGTTTACGGTGAAAAAACAAAGTACACGGATTTTGCCGCCAGCTTCAAAGCGGAACTTTTTAACCCCGACCAGTGGGCAGCATTATTTGCAGCGTCAGGAGCGAAATATATAGTGCTTACTTCCAAGCACCATGAAGGTTTTACACTCTGGCCAAGTGCTGAATCATGGAACTGGAACAGCGTGGACGTAGGGCCGCATCGTGACCTGGCAGGCGATTTGATAAAATCGGTGAAAGCTGCAGGTTTGAGGATGGGTTATTATTATTCCTTGTACGAATGGTTCAACCCGCTCTATAAATCAGATGTAAATAAATATGTAGATGAACACATGATACCCCAGATGAAAGATCTGGTAACAAGGTACCATCCTGATATTCTCTGGACCGATGGCGAGTGGGAACATCCCAGTGAAACATGGAAGAGCACACAGTTTTTGTCATGGCTGTACAATGAAAGTGCGGTTAAGGATGATATTGTAGTAAATGATCGCTGGGGTAAGGAAACCCGAAGCCATCATGGCGGATTTTATACTACCGAATACGATCTGATAGGATCGGATGATTCCAAAGAAAAAAAGATAGCACATCCCTGGGAAGAGTGCCGGGGCATCGGCGGTTCTTTCGGATTAAACCGTAATGAAAATCTAGCAGATTATTCCAGTTCCGGGATGTTGATCCATACACTTATAGAAAAAGTAGCCAGGGGCGGGAATTTATTATTGGATATAGGACCTGCTGCCGATGGAACCATCCCGGTTATCATGCAGCAGCGTTTAACTGATATAGGTGAATGGCTGAAAGTAAATGGTGAAGCCATTTATGCTACGGAATCCTGGGAAAAAGCACCGGCCGTAAATAAAGCAACATCCGTTTATTTTACCAGGAAGGGTAAGGACCTGTATGTGCTGTGTACTATTTATCCGGGAAAAGAGATTGTGATCGAAAATGTTCATCGTCCGGCTTCTGTGGCATTATTAGGTTATGACGGCAGCGTGCAAACGTATTATAAAAATGGAAGATTGACTATCAAACCTCCGATGGAAACACCTGGCAACATTCCCGATAAGTATGCATGGGTGTTTAAGATTGAAAGGTTTTGACCTGTGTGATTTAGGTGATTGGTATGATGAACATGAACGGAACATTCATGTTCATCATACTTAGTTACATACATCACAGTTTATTTCGGATTTTTTACCGGTGCGCTTCCTGTTGCGGGCGTATTATATACCAGTTCAGTATCCGGCACATCCCAGTAATCAAGGTAATTATATTCAAAAGTTGCATTGGTATTTAAGACACCTGTTGTTGGAGCAATTTCAACGGCGCCTTTTCTTCCGCCACCTTCAGCTAAAGGATTAATAATCCCAAACCGGCGTGCATCATAGAATGACAAACCGATAAACGCCAGTACAACCCTTCTTTCACGCCTTAATTCTTCCTTTGCCTGAACCGGCGTTAAACCGGTACCGCTCACTGCAGGCAGGCCTGCACCCTGGTAAGTGCGTACCGCGTCGATAACGGCCAGTCCGGCATCCATCTGGTTGGTATTAATCAATGCTTCCGCCTTCATTAACTCGTTCTCTTCATACTGTCCTGCAAGAAATAATTCCTGCCCGCCTATTGCGGTGTTTGCATAAACAACCACATTTGCGAGTCCAGCGCCACCATCTATAAGAGTAAAACGCGTATTGAAAGAATTACCCCTGTCACTGTTTCCGATCCAGACGGCTGATTGCCTGATATTATTTGTATATCTCTTGTCGCCTGCTTTAAACTCCTGTACAAAACGCTCCGTAAGTTTATAAGAGGCGGCGGTTGCTGTAACGCCATTTGCACGAGACGTTACAGTACTGGAAGTGGCTGCCAGGAAATCGGATGTTGCATTCGACCGGCCGGTAAACACCTTATCGCTAGCGAGAAGACCTGCATTTGTTAATGTTGAGATACTGGCCCATTGCGCGGCTGTCATAGAGGCAACGGGTGTATTTACAAGAATGTTCCTGGCTTTCAGGGTATTCATGTTTCTTTTCCACATATCAGGCGTCGGAACAGTTCCCTTGCCCACCTGGTTAAAGCTGGGAATAATCTTCCCAAGAATATCATTATAACCTACAGTGTTTGTAAGGCTTGATAAAGATGCTATAGCTTTATCGAAACTACTGTTCGATTCTGCAATGATTTGCTCCTTGGTAACAAAATTTCCGTTAGTAGCGGCAGGTGTGTTTACGATCAGACCAGCGTAATATATCGAGCCAATCCTGGCATAAGCGTATCCTTTCCAAAAATAACACCAGGCTTTTACGGTGGCTTTTTTAGCTTCCGCCTCACTGGTATAACTCACATCATCAGCAATTGATAGTACTGAATTACAGGCATTGATCATGTTATACATAAAGGCCCATTCATAATAAGTAAAATTACCGCCCTGGTTGGCATTGGTGTTAACCTGCCTGATCATGGCTTTGAAAGTATTGGGAGAATTAGGGTTTAAAACAACCGTTCCATTATCCAGGATAATCTTGTCGGGCGTGCCAACCTGGTTGATGTATGCATTTGCTGCTTCTGCCTGCACCACATCTCCCATCATTTCATGGAATCCCATTGCGCCTGACCAAAAAGTTCCATATACCCCATCGGCAAATTTAAGATTGCGAAATCCATTTACATAAATGCCCCCTTGCGACAGCGATATGATACCCGGTTCTGTTTTAGCGCTTTCCGGCGTAGGCTGGTTTGGGTTTCTTACCTCCAGCTGCTTTTTACACGATGTGATTACAACAGTTGATAAAACCAGTAATGCGCAAATATTAATTAGCTTCATTTTTTTCTTTTTTATTTTTAAAAACCGAGGTTAATGCCAACCTGGTAAGATTTGATGTTGGGAAGGCTGTTGTGGTCTACACCACGATCAAACGCGGAGTTAACAGTTCCTGAACTTACTTCAGGGTCCATACCTGAATAATTAGTAAATGTTACCAGATTGCGGCCGGATAAAACCAATTGTAATTTTCTAAAGCCATGTAATTTAACCAGCCTCGCAAAGTCAAGGGCGACTGACAAGTTTCTAAGTCTTCCGAAAGAAGCATCTTCAAAGAAGTAATTTTTTGTACCGTTAGCGGTGGTTTGTGCATATACTCCTCTGTAAAACGCTGTCCAGGCGCCTGTTTGCCCATCTATTGTTAAAGGATTTGCATAATCACCATGAATACCGTCCCTGTACATCCATTCCTTTGTCTGATTGTACAAATTGCTTCCGTTAATCCAATCCCACTGCATGGAAACATTCAGATATCCTTTAAAGGAAAAGTCATTTATGAAAGACATATTGAACTTTGGATTCGGGTCGCCTAATGCATATTGACTGGCGCTGACGAATGGTTGCTTGGTGGTTTTATTAACTACCCAGCCATTGCTTGCAACCGTGTAATTGCCCTGATTTGCTTTAGCGATATACTCTTTACCGTTTATATCTGTTTCATCTACACTGTGAATTAACATATAACCGTATAGCTGGCCTATTTTATCACCTGCTTTCAATACGTAGTTACTGCTTCCTGCATTGGAGGTTACCACTATTTGCGACCCGGTTATTGAGTTTATAACAGATGTTTCTTTGCTGAAATTGGTGGTGAAATTCCAGTTGAAATTTTTACTGCTCAGTACGTTGATATTTAATGATGCCTGCAAGCCTTTAGCTCCAAGGCCGAATGAATTGTATCTAAGGGTGCCTAAACCCGTAGAAGGCGCTATATCTACCGGCCAAATGGCATTGTCTGTGGTGCGATTCCAATAGGTGGCGGAAAGATTGATTGTTTTTAGCCATGCTCCTTTGAGTACGGTAAATGATATGTCGGTTCCGAATTCCAATTCTTTTGATACTTCTACCTGGAGATCCGGATTAGAACTGAGTGTCGGATAAAGGAATGCCACGTTTGTTCCAATATTTCTAGTATCGAATGTCACATACCTGTCGAAAGGATTTGGCTGAATACCTGCCTGACCGTAAGCTGCACGTAATTTAAATTCAGGTATAATATTATTAATCTGATGATCATTCCAGAATTTGAACGAGGAAGGTCTTATGTATGCATCGCCCCTTGGAAAGGTAAAAGGTTTTGAACCTCTGCCAAATGCGGAAGAATAATCACTTCTGAAGCCTGCGGAGACACCGGCATATTCACCAATTTCAAACCGCTGGTTTACCAGGTAACCGTAAGTAATGAAAGGTGTGGTTAAATCGGTTTGTATTTTATAGGAGCCCATCTGGCTTGCTGTGTAAGGTGTAAAACTGGGTGCATCAGCGCCATAACTGGTATATAGTTTGGCAATATTTTTACGATAATCAAAAGATACCTG
>CAXSIE010000281.1:6052-7304 GCA_964237295.1 uncultured Flavihumibacter sp.
AAGTGGGATATTTATATGAAAGTCATTTTGGAAATCGGTACGAAAAGTAGCCGTACCCAGTATGTTTTGAAACGTTGTCCTGTTGCGGTAATTATCCAGTTCTCCTGTCTGGTCTCTTGATGCCGGACTACCGAAATTAGACCTCCAGGATTTAAAATATGCGGCATTGGCATTATTATCCTGGGGAAGTATGTTCTGAAGGATATCCACTGTCTGATAATTCAATCCGTACTTAGCATCCAGTTCAACATACTTAACAGGCTTGTAATTAAGATCAAAACTTTGAACCACATCTATTTTTACATTCCTGTAATCAGTGTACTGTGTTCTGAAATTAGGATTGGAACTGTTTACCCCGGCCACATCACCATAATAAGTTCCATAATTACCCAAGGAATCTTTTGCGTTATAATTAGCAAAAGGCCGGGTATTGTTCAAACTGTAAAAAATGGTTCTGCCTGTTTGGTCTACCTGAGTGTTTTTTGTGTAAACTAACTGGGTAATGGTTCTGAACTTTAAATTTTTCGCCACTTCAATACCGATATTTGATAACAGGTTCGATCTGGAGTAATCGCCATTTCCTTTGAAGTTGCTGTTTTGCCTGTTATCGGAAGCGGAAATATTGAAGTCTACTTTATCCCTGGCTCCTGAAACTGATATAGAATTGTTTGTTGTGTAAGCGGTTTGCAAAAACATCTTGAAATGATCATAATATTGAAGGTTCTTGTCGTAGGGTTTGTTTTGCACTGCTAACGGATCAACAAGGTTAATTGGTGCCGCATCTCTGTATGCAAGTATCACCGGATCAAAAACCAGTGGAGCACCCGCAGCATTCACTACTTCATTATTGGCATTGGTAGAGAAACTATGAAAGGCCGACTTATGCAGGTTGCCAATGTTTAAGAGTGTATTGGAGGAAGCGCTGGAGGAGAAGTCAACGTTAATTTTTCCAAGCTTCCCCTTTTTTGAAAATAATTGTATAACACCATTGGCGCCCTGTGCACCATAAATAGTTGCGGAAGCGGCTCCCTGAACAACTTCTATCCTCTCTACACCACTAAGGTCCAGTGAATTCAGATCAGTGGCGCCTACTTCCATTCCATCCAGCAAAATCATAGGTGAAGTTCCCCTGTTTAACGTGTTCACTCCTCTTAGCAGAATATTTGTTTTTGCTCCTGGTGAACCGTTGGTACTGCTTATCTGTGCACCGGGTATTTTACCAATCAATGCCTGGTCGATAGAAGCAGTTGGT
>CAXSIE010000282.1:0-4133 GCA_964237295.1 uncultured Flavihumibacter sp.
TTAGTAAAATAATTCATCAATAATATCGTTTGATTTTCAGATGTATTGTAACGGTATTTGATAAACGAAAACCCGCCTTAAGATAATCCTGTCAGATAACATTTGCCTGGTTATATATGATTGCACTTATTACAGCTAAATAAGATGAAATTAAGATTATGGCAGATATACTTTTCAGTCTATTTCACGTTTCTCCACGTAGTTGTACTTGTTTTAATCAAATATCACTTATAAAAACAAAATTATGCTTACTATGAATTCATCTGAAAAAGAAAGTATAGTGACCAATGAAAAGATCATTGCATCACTATCACGGAGAAAGTTCCTGGGTTATGCCGGAGCGGCTACCGGTTTAATGGTTGGACTTGCAGCGTGCAGCAAGGACGACACTTCACCAGCTTTAGATTCCGGAGTTGATCTGCTGAGTGGAGATTTTGGTATCTTAAATTATGCTTACGCTCTTGAGCAGTTAGAAGCTGCATTCTACACTAAAGTTATGGCATCACCTTTCACCGGTATGACTGCTGATGAAACCGCCAGGTTAACAGAAATCCGTGATCATGAAATAGCTCACCGGGAATTTTTTAAAAATGCATTAGGAGCAAAAGCAATCGTTGCACTTGAAGTTAACTTCAGCGCTATCAATTTTACATCAAGAGACAGTGTACTGGCTACGGCAAAAGCTTTTGAAGACCTTGGTGTATCTGCATATAATGGTGCAGGTTATCTGATTGTAAATCCAGACTACCTGGTATTAGCCGGTAAGATAGTATCAGTGGAAGCACGGCATGCAGCATACATACGTGACCTGATCACCCCCGGAACCTTCGCAGACAATACGGTTCTCGATTCGAATGCATTGGATAAAAGCCGCACGCCAATCGAAGTTTTGACCATCGCGAGTGCTTATATTAAAACCAAGATCAACGCAAGTAATTTACCAACCTCTTAATTTAAAACTATGAATTTCAATAATATTTTCGGAGAAATAGAAAAAGTTGATCCTGAAGTGTATAACAGGCTCGACACAAGGCGTAAAGCCATGAAAAGCTTTGCCGGTTACGGTGGCAAGCTGGCACTTGCGGCAATACCGATGGCTTTGGGATCCATGCTGCAAAAAGCGTATGCAGGTGCTAAAAGCACCAACGAAGCTGTTGTGGATATTTTAAATTATGCGCTGGTACTTGAATACCTTGAATCGGAGTTTTATACCAAGGCATTACAATCTTCGGGCTTGATACCTTCAAGCGGAACTGCCGCTATTACAACCATTTCCGGACATGAAGCTGCCCACGTTAAATTTTTAACCGATACTATTACTACTGCTTACGGCGCTTCAAAAGTAGTAGCAAAGCCAAATATTGATTTAACAGCCAAAGGAACTTTTGCAGACGTATTAACGAATTATAACACCTTTCTGGCAGTAGCTCAAACTTTTGAGGATACTGGAGTAAGGGCATATAAAGGGCGTGCCGCTGAACTCGTAAGAGGAGGAGCTTACCTAACTGCAGCACTTAACATTCATTCGGTGGAAGCCCGGCATGCTTCTCATATCCGGCAGATGCGTAGAGCCATAGGAGGCGCTGCTGCCGCTGTAAAGCCATGGATCACCGGTAAACAAACCGGAATAGGAACTACTGCTGTTGATGCAAGTTATGCCGGTGAGGATAACACTATGCAAGCCACTATTCAGATAGTAAACATAAACAGCATGGGTATTTCTGCCGATGCAGCTACTGAGGCTTTTGATGAAGGTTTATCAAAAGACGCCGTACTGGCAATTGTTAAGCCTTTTTTCTATTAATTTAATTCTTTTTATTAATAAAGGTCGTGCACACTTGCACGGCCTTTTTCTTTTTAAAGCAATGTGTGGCATGTTCCTGCAGGATCTAAAAATTAATAGCGATATTCATTTTACAATTTGTTATTCATGACTACACATGTGCAAGACTTTATCAGGCTGATGAAACACCCTTTACAATTCCGGATGTTTCTGTTTTATAAATTACCCAGTGCTTATTTTGCCGGAGTTCGTATAAAAGATATAGATGGAAAAAGTTGTTCCGTTACCATTCCATACAAATGGTTTTCGCAAAATCCTTTTAAATCCACCTACTTTGCCTGTTTGGGTATGGCAGCAGAACTGAGCACCGGCGCGCTTGCCATGGCTCATGTGCATAAAAGTAAACCGGCAGTCTCAATGCTGGTAACAGCATTGGAAGGAAGCTTTGTTAAGAAAGCCATTGATTTAACTACCTTTATTTGTGAAGAAGGAGAAATGATCAAACAAACTATTGCAGACGCTGTTAATTCCGGTGAAAGTAAAACGATACGGGCAAAATCTGTTGGTAAAAACAAAGCCGGAGAAATAGTGGCTGAATTTTATATAACATGGTCGTTCAAAGCAAGAACACAAAGTAATAATAACTTCGGTTAAGAATGTCTGTAAACTATAAACCTTAAATCATACTTCATGAAGCTTGCTTTTCACGGTGCAGCAAGAACTGTAACCGGCTCTAAACATTTAATTACCCTGGATAACGGTAAACAGATCCTGCTGGATTGCGGATTATTCCAGGGTATGGGAAAGCAAACAGATTCAATGAACAGAGAGTGGGGATTTGATCCTGCCCGGGTTGATTATTTAATCCTGTCTCATGCACATATTGACCATACCGGATTGATACCAAAACTGGTTAAAGAGGGATTCAAAGGGAAAATCTATTGTACACCCGCTACCAAAGATTTAACGATTATCCTTCTAAAGGATTCAGCCGGAATTCAGGAAGATGAAACCAGGTATAACAACAAGCGGTTCAAAGCGCAAGGTGTTTCCTACCTGCCGCCTTTATATACTCCCGAGGATATCCATAATGTTGTTTCCCTGTTTTTTGAAGTGGATTACGGGCACTGGTACCATATAGATGATAACATAGAATTATTATATACGGATGCCGGACATATAATCGGCAGTGCTGCGGTGCATTTACGCATTACTGAAAATGCGGTTACAAGGCAGCTCAGTTTTAGCGGAGATGTGGGAAGGTATAATGATATGATCTTAAGAGATCCGGAACTATTTTCTCAGGCTGATTATATTATTCTCGAATCAACTTATGGTAATAAATTACACGAGGCGGATGTAAGCACCCCTGACCTTTTGTTAAAGTGGATTGAAAGAACCTGTCTTCAGAAAAGAGGTAAATTAATTATTCCGGCCTTTAGTGTTGGAAGAACACAGGAATTGCTGTTTGCACTGAATCAGCTCGCTTTTGAAAACAGGCTTCCAAACCTTGATTATTTTGTTGATAGTCCGATGAGTATTGAAGTAACAGAAATTTTAAAACAGTATCCTCAATATTTTAATAGCAATATCCAGCAATTACTTTTAAAAGATCATGATCCGTTTTCATTTAAAGGACTTACCTATATAGAATCAGTAGAGCAGTCGAAGTCGCTTAATTTCAGGAACGGTCCGTTTGTTATCATATCGGCCAGCGGCATGGCGGAGAGCGGGCGGGTTAAGCACCACATTAGTAATAATATTGAAAACAGTCGTACTACAATTTTGATGTCGGGGTATGCGGAACCGTATTCTTTAGCGGGCCGTTTAATGTCGGGGGCTAAAGAGGTTAATATTTATGGTGTTGACCACGAGGTGCATGCAGAGATAGCCGGCATCCGTAGCATGAGCGCTCACGGAGATTATAAAGATCTGTGTCAGTTTATATCCGGCCAGGATCCGGCAAAGGTTAAAAAATTATTCCTCGTACATGGAGAATATGAAGTTCAATTAAATTTTAAGGAGCGGCTTCATGCAATGGGTTTTAATGATATTGAAATTCCGGAGAGACACGAAGAAGTAATTATTAATGATTAATTGTTAGCTGATTATTATTTAAGTAATCGTTGACGAACTTAACTACCCATTCGTTTAATAATCACTAACCGTTAATAATTAATCATTAATAATTTATCATTACTACAGGATTCCCCTGGCCTTCGTCATATCCAGTTCCTTCTCCCATTTGGAAACCACCAGGGTGGCCACCGCATTGCCGATTATATTGGTTAAGGCTCTTGCTTCACTCATAAACCTGTCTATACCCAGTATCAAAGCAAGACCGGCAACC
>CAXSIE010000282.1:4216-7302 GCA_964237295.1 uncultured Flavihumibacter sp.
AATATGTCCTGTCGCAGGCAGGGTAGCAGCAAGCGTAATAAAGCCGCTTCCGGTAACACCGGCGGCTCCCTTGGATGTTAGCATAAGGATCAAAAGAAGCGTAACCTGCTGCTGTAACGTAACAGGAGTATTGGTTGCCTGCGCGATAAACACAGCGGCCATTGTAAGATAAATAGAGGTGCCATCAAGATTAAAAGAGTACCCGGTTGGTATCACCAATCCAACCACTGATTTAGAGCATCCGGCCTGCTCCATTTTCTCTATCAATCCCGGTAAAGCAGATTCGCTGGAGGATGTTCCTAACACGATCAACAATTCTTCTTTGATGTGAATGAGCAGCTTAAAAATATTCAATCTTAAAAAATACATAACGGTACCCAACACAACTATGATGAAGAATACGCAGGTAAGATAAAAAGTACCCATCAATTGCGCAAGTGATTTTAAACTGCCTACGCCGTATTTGCCAATAGTAAATGCCATTGCCCCCAAGGCACCTAGTGGAGCCAGTTTCATAATAATATGAATGATACCGAAAAGAATATTGGAAAATCCTTTTATAAAATCTATAACAGGTTGAATACGGCTTCCGAGTTTGGAGGCTGCCACACCGAATAAAACAGAGAACAACAATATTTGCAGCATGTCGCCCTGTGCAAATGCATCTACTATATTCTTGGGAATGATGTTCATTAGAAATTCAACAGTGGATTGCGGCGCTTTAGCTGTTGTGGTCATGGTATTCAGGGCTGTAACATCTAACTTGGTTGCATCGATATTCATCCCGGCACCCGGACGTATAATATTTATGGCAAGAAGTCCGATAAACAAAGCTATCGTGGTAAGAACTTCAAAATATAATAGTGATTTAGCACCAACTGACCCGACTTTTTTCAGATCCTGCATGCCGGCCATGCCTGTTACAATAGTGCAAAAAATAACGGGACCGATCATCATCTTCACCAGTTTAATAAAGCCGTCACCTAAGGGTTTAAGGCTAACTGCAGTTTCAGGATTAAAATGCCCGAGCACAATACCGATGAGGATAGCAACTATTACCTGTAGATAAAGGCTTTTATAAAACTTCTTTTGAGGTTTTGCTATCATGATGTCAATAAATTTTAAGGGACTATCAGCGTGTTATACAATTTCAAAGTAAGCTAAATTTATGAACTCTCGAGGGAAATGCAGGTGTTGCGTTGAGTAAGCAATTACGAATTGAATTATTATCATCAGTCAGCAGATCAATGAGTGCAATGTTTCCTTCTAAAAGCTGACTGCAAAGAAGTAAATATATTATATTAAAGTTAACACGACCTAAGGTATTTCCAGGGTAGCAGGAAGATGCAGCTCTTCTCCTGAAAGATCAAAATAATCATAATGTATATTTAATGTCTGAATTGCTATTTTAACAAACCGTTGCTTACACGATTTAACCGGTTAAAAAATACCTTTTGAAGGTGCTGGTCATTCTTACAATCCCTCCATTCGTTCCACAATTGCTGAGTGAGGTAAACGTTGTTATTATCTACGTTCCATATTCCTGGAAGATCACTCATGTAAAATCGTATGGTAACCAGGTCTGTTTGTCCGTTTGGGATGAACATAAATGTTGACAGAAGAACAGGTTCCATTCTTCAAAACTACGATAATCAAATTGGATTCAGCCGCATAGGTTGCTTGTTCCGGCAGGTTAGTGAATTGCAGCGCCATTTAAATACCCTGGAGAAATAACGTATCGAAATTTGAAATTTTCGCCCAGGTTCAAAAAAATCATCTTTCGGCTGATAGCAGTAATTTAATACCCGCCTGGGTTTTAAATAGCAGGATAGATCTGTTGCTTTATTTAAATTAAAAAACCCTTGGAACAAGGGTATAATCAGAAGTGGTACCGCGTACGAGAATCGAACTCGTCATTCATCCGTGAAAGGGATGCGTCTTAACCGATTGACCAACGCGGCATAATTATCAATTCTTCTAAGGGAATCTCTAAAAGGAGTGCAAAGATATAAGCCAGGATTGTTCCAGCCAAAACTTTTTAATATACTAACCGGTCTTAATTGATTTTTAACCATACTTCTTCGCTGTTGAAGTGGTTAAAGGGCTTGAATTCTAATGAGATGGTTTAAAAAATAATCACTATTAATATATCCTAAAATGTACCTTCGCATCCTAATTACAAATACAAATTCAGAATTATGAGTACAGTAAAAGTAGCTATTAATGGCTTCGGAAGAATCGGAAGATTGGTGTATCGCCAGATTTATAATATGGAAGGAATTGATGTGGTGGCAATTAACGACCTTACAAGCCCAAAGGTATTGGCTCACCTTTTAAAATATGACAGCGCCCAGGGCCGCTTTGATGTGGATGTTCACGCTACGGAAGATGCTATTGTTGTAAGCGGTGATGAAGTAAAAATTTACGCACAAAAAGATCCTGCACAAATTCCCTGGGGTCAGCATGAAGTTGACGTGGTAATAGAAAGTACAGGGTTCTTCACAGATAAAGCTAAAGCAGAAGCGCACCTGAAAGCCGGTGCTAAACGGGTAGTGATCTCCGCTCCTGCAACCGGTGACCTTAAAACAATTGTGTTTAATGTAAACCATGCCATACTTGATGGTACTGAAACCATCATATCATGTGCATCCTGCACTACTAATTGCCTGGCCCCTATGGCAAAAGTATTAAACGACAGTTTTGGTATCGAAGGTGGTATCATGACTACTATTCATGCTTATACTAACGATCAGAACACACTGGATGCGCCGCATCCTAAAGGCGACCTGCGTCGTGCCCGAGCTGCCGCCGCTAATATTGTTCCTAATACCACGGGCGCTGCAAAAGCAATTGGCTTGGTATTGCCTGAATTAAAAGGCAAATTAGATGGCAGTGCCCAGCGTGTGCCGGTCATCACCGGGTCACTTACTGAACTTACAAGCATTCTAAACAAAAGTGTAACCGTTGAAGAAGTGAATGCAGCTATGAAGTCTGCGTCTAATGAGAGCTTTGGCTATAATGAAGATGAAATTGTTTCATCGGATATCATAGGCAGCAGCTTTGGATCGCTGTTTGATGCCACACAA
>CAXSIE010000283.1:0-7266 GCA_964237295.1 uncultured Flavihumibacter sp.
CGATCACCCTTTTGAAAATGGTTGTTTGAAAACCTGAGGGCAGTGCTTTACTACCTTGGTTCGGCCCCGCTTTGCGCTAATACTGCCCGGGCCTTAGCCGCAGGCCGGTATACGCTGCAATCGGGTTTAGAACAGGGTGCTGAGGTGTGGTCAGAATATCAAACACCAAATGTCGAATATCGAATGATGAAGGAAACTTCGGTGTTCGAAATTAACTTTTTACCTTTCTCAACGAACTGATAAGCCATCAAATTAGCCCAGCACCTCGTCGATCAGGCCAAATTCCTTTGCCTCGGCGGCGACCATCCAAAAATCGCGGTCAGATACATCGTGAATGGTTTGATAATCCTGCCCGCTGTGTTTCACGTATATTTCGTACAACTCCTTTTTCACCTTCTGCACCTGGATTGCCGTGATCTCGATGTCCGAAGCCGGCCCCTGCACGCCGCCTAACGGCTGGTGCATCATAACGCGTGAATGCTTCAATGCAGTGCGTTTTCCCTTTGTTCCTGCACATAACAAAACCTGTCCCATAGATGCTGCCATACCTATGCAAATCGTAGATACATCAGGAGTGATGTATTGCATGGTGTCATAAACGCCCAGTCCGGAATATACGCTACCACCGGGACTATTAATATACATTTGAATATCCCTGGTACGGTCGGTACTTTCCAGAAAAAGCAATTGGGCAGTTACAATATTTGCTACTTCGTCATTAATGGGATAGCCTAAAAATATAATTCGGTCCATCATAAGGCGGCTGTAAACGTCCATAACCGCAACATTCATCGGACGTTCTTCTATTATATTAGGAGTAAGATCATTAATCTGGTATTTTTTGTAGCTATCTAAGGTATTACTGGAAATACCTCGGTGCTTTACAGCATATTTCTCAAATTCCTGCTGAGTATTCATAATTTTTTCAGTTTTAGATTTATTCCTTTCAATCCATACAGATCATAATGGATCAAATGAATTGATGAGCAATTTTTTTCATGAAAGTATGGGCTTGTAATTCAAATCTATGTCCAAAATTCTAAAGTGTCAAAAACCTGACAGACTAACATATTTAAATCATTCTTCAGGGCGAATT
The DNA here is from genome assembly GCA_964237295.1 of uncultured Flavihumibacter sp. GTDB lineage: Bacteria > Bacteroidota > Bacteroidia > Chitinophagales > Chitinophagaceae > JADCRZ01. The sequence goes on from CAXSIE010000283.1 coordinate 1,097, forward strand.
ACCCAAAATACCTGTAATAAATGACAATACATTTAAAAAAAGGCCGGCGTTAAAGCCGGCCATGGAAAGATTAAGGTTTACTTATTTTCAACAAGCCTTCTGTTACTTATATATGATAGCCAGATTGAATAATTTAATGTTCATGTTTGTGTTCCTGCAGCATCTTTGTAAAATCTTCTTCGCTGATAGTAACTTCAACAGGATGAACCTGTGTTTCAGCCCACATAAAAATCTTATCCACCTGCACCCGGTTATAGCTATCTTCAACAAATTTCTTATCCTTCATCATTTTTTCCGTATAATCATTTACCCATGGCTGGTCTATATTGATATTACTGCCTCCCATATAGCTGAGTAACTGGTCTTTTGCATATTGACGAAGATCATCAGAGGTTATATTAAGTTTATTTTCCACTACTATTTTATCAGTAACCAAGGTCCATTTTAACTGATTAACAAATGCCGGATATTCAGCTTCCACTTCTTCAAGTGATTTTTGTTTGTCATTTCCGGTAAGCATCCATCTTTTTAAAAAATCTTCCGGAAATACTATCGGTGTATTTAATAGTTCATGATAAATCTGATCCTGAAGCTGGTTACGGCTGGAGCTTTCCCATTGCTTTCCTATAACTTTTTTAAGCTGATCTTTAAATGCTTCTTCAGTTGTAATCTCATCATCAGGAAAAACCTGTTTAAAAAATTCTTCGTTTAATGTTGCTTTTTCTGGTAAGGTAATTTTATTAATAACCAATTTATAAAACTTGTCGGGGTCATTTTCTTCTTCTAATGAAAGTTGAAGTGCTTTCCCCACATTTTCTTTATCTTTTTGTTCAAAGGCATTGGAAAAAGAAATTGTTAAAGTATCGTCCTTTTTCAGGCCCATCAACTTATTTTGAAATTCGCCTGTAAAATTTTTTACCTGTAACGGAATCTCTTTAATTAAGCCATTTTCCAACTCATTACCTTCCGCATCACTTTCAATAAATGATGCATGAATAGCATTTTCTATTGTTGTAATAGATTCCTGGTCCGCCATTGTGCCCATGCGATTCTGCAACTTTTCAATTTCACTATTGATCATTTCATCCGTTACCTCAACTTTATAAAGTGTTAAGGGTGCAGATGCCAGATCTGTGATCTCAAATTCAGGTTTCAGCCCAACCTCAAATGCAAACTGGTATTCAGCTGGCTGGTTCATATCCAACTTTGAGGAGTCGTTATCCGGTAAAGGTAAAGGCTGGGCAAAAATCTGAAGTTTTTCATTCGCCATATAATCAGATAATCCCTTTTCGACACTTTTAATAACTTCATCTGCAAACACTGAAGAGCCATGCATTTTTTTAACCATTCCTACAGGAACCATCCCTTTACGAAATCCCGGAATATTTGCCTTTTTGCTATAATCTTTTATTGCTTTCTGAAAAGAGGGAAGGTAATCGTCTTTCCCTACTTTAACAACGAGTTTTTCGTTTAGCAAACCAATGTTTTCCCTGGTAACGGTAGCCATTTATTGTGTTTTAAAATGTTTATAATTCAGTAAGGATGTATAAATATGATATAACCCTGTTTTTGGGGTGGCAAAGTTAGTGGATTTGAGTGAAACATGGCTATCAGCTTTCAACCTTAGCATTCTGCAGATATCGGCGATTTTCTCATTGATAAAAAATGATAAGTAAGAATTAAAGCAAACGGATAAAAGCTAGCTTTTATCCTGCAAGATGAGAATTGGAATATTTGTTTGATAGATCATTGTTTTTGTATGATGCGTACTGAATAATCTTTCAAAAACATTGTGTTTATGTGCTACCATAGCAAGCAGCTCAGGCGAATTTGTTTCAATAAACCGTTGCAACCCATGATCTATGTTATTGTCCTCAACAAAAACATAATGGTGATCCGTATCATTTAAAACTTTTTCTAATATTTCTTTTCCGTTAGCGTGTTCAGGAACTTTATCGGCCTTTTGAACATTAACTACCGCTAGTTTCGATTTATACTTTTGTATTAATGCTTTAAGAGGTTCGAAACACGACAGGTTTACCGAATAACTGTAATCTGTTGCAAAAGCAATCAGCTTAAATGAAGCATATCTTGCTTTTTCAGGAATCACTAATACCGGTTGATGGCATTTTCTGATTACAGCAATTGTAGTACTTCCGATTAGTTTATCCAATTCTCCTGATCCGTTCATGCCCATTATAATGAGATGGATGCTTTTTTCTTTTTCTATATCACGAATTTCATCAGAAGCCAGGCCTAACCGTACTATCCATTCCATTTCAATATCAAAAGTGTCAAAAATCCTTTTTGTTTCCTTTATTAATGCATTTTCGCTGGCTTTCTGCATCTCGTCAGCAGAAACCATCACATAGGGAATTTCCGAAACCGGAACAGGTAACATATATACATGTAACAGAATCAGTTTTGCTCCTAATTCTTTACATAGCAAACCAGCATAGTTAACCGCATTCTCTGCGGTAGGAGAAAAATCGGTTGGTACGAGGATGGTTTTCATGAAAATGGTATTTACATTAAAGCTATGCAAATCCTGGAAAAATTCATGCTTAAAGAGCTGGATAAAAAAAGGTGATAAACCATTACGTTCATCACCTTGGTGCGGGTGGAGGGACTCGAACCCCCATGCCTCGCGGCGTCAGATCCTAAGTCTGATACGTCTACCAATTTCGCCACACCCGCTTATGTTATTGAAAAGGTTTGCGAAAATAAGGTATTTGATAGAAAATAAAAACCCTTTCTTTTTTGTAAATTCGTTTTGTATGGAAACAATTGCAGCGATACCGAAGTATAATTTAACAGAGGAACAGGAAAAGAAACTTATTTTACGGGAATACCGGGGATTGTTACGTTCATTGAAAACTAAATTGAAGAAGGGCGATAAAGAACTGGTAAGGCATGCCTTTGAAATAGCCGCAGATGCGCATAAAACTATGCGAAGAAAAAGTGGAGAACCATATATCCTCCACCCGCTTGCTGTTGCAAAAATTTGTACCGAAGAAATAGGATTAGGCGTCAGGTCTACCATTTGCGCCTTATTACATGATACCGTTGAAGATACAGATGTTACGCTCGAAGACATTGAAAAGGCATTTGGCAGCGAGATAGCCAGAATCGTTGACGGCCTTACTAAAATATCCACTATTATAGATGTAAACGCTTCGCAGCAGGCCGAAAACTTTAAAAAGATATTGTTAACGCTCACCGACGACCCCAGGGTAATCCTTATTAAACTAGCGGACCGTTTACATAACATGCGTACCATGGAAAGCATGAAACGCGAAAAGCAATTGAAAATTTCTTCCGAAACAATTTATGTGTATGCGCCTCTTGCACACAGAATGGGGCTTTATAACATCAAAACCGAGTTGGAAGACCTTTCGATGAAGTACATGGAACAGGATACTTACAAAGAAATAGCCCGTAAGTTATCTGAAACAAAACGGGAAAGAAGCAGGTATATCAATGAGTTTATAAGGCCTATTAAAGATAAGCTTGAAAAGAGTGATTTTCTTTTTGAAATTTACGGGCGGCCTAAAAGCATTCATTCCATTTCAAACAAAATGAAAAAGAAAGGAGTGGCTTTTGAAGAAGTGTATGATCTTTTCGCGATCAGGGTAATCCTGGATTCTCCCCCTGAAAAAGAGAAAGAAGATTGCTGGAAGGTGTACTCTATTATCACCGATGAATATATACCATCGCCCGAACGCCTGCGCGATTGGCTGAGTAATCCAAAATCAAACGGGTATGAAGCATTGCATACTACCGTAATGGGGCCACAGGGAAAATGGGTGGAAGTGCAAATTCGTACAAAAAGGATGAATGAAATTGCAGAGAAAGGGCTGGCGGCTCACTATAAATATAAAGAAGGTACCACCGATGAAAGCCGTTTTGATAAATGGTTTCATCAAATCAGAGAGGTTTTGAGCAACCAGGAAACTGATAGTGTGGATTTTCTACAGGATTTTAAAACCAGTTTTCTTGCTGAAGAGATTTATGTATACACTCCGAAGGGCGATGTAAAAATGCTGCCAATCGGCTCGTCGGCCCTGGATTTTGCTTTTTCTATCCATAGCGCTATCGGATCTAAATGTATCGGCGCCAAATTAAATCACAAACTGGTACCTATCAGTCATAAATTACGTAGCGGCGACCAGGTGGAGATCATCACTTCCAATAAACAGAAACCAACTGAAGATTGGTTGCAAATTGTTGTTACCGCAAAAGCCAAGAGTAAAATCAAGGATGCATTAAAGGAAGAAAAGCGCAAAATCGCAGAAGAAGGAAAATATGCCTTGCAACGAAAAGTTGAGGGTATGGGAGCATCGTTTAGCCAGCATAATATAGATGAACTAACGGCTTTTTATAAATTAAATTCACCCCTTGATCTTTTTTATAGAATTGCCACAAAAGCCATTGATTTAAAAGAACTGAAGGATTTTAATATTTTGGGAGACAAACTGGAATCTCCAAAGCCAGTAAAGATCATTGAATTTAAGCCAGACAATACTTTTACTTCCAAGAAAGACGCAGAATTAATAATCTTCGGAGAAAGCAGCGACAAAATAATGTATACGCTTGCCAATTGTTGTAAGCCTATACCCGGTGATGATGTGTTTGGTTTTGTTACAACTGGTGAAGGATTAAAAATTCATAGAACTACCTGTCCTAATGCTACCCGGCTTATGGCTAATTACGGACACCGCGTAGTAAAAACAAAATGGGCCAAGAATAAAGAAATTTCTTTCCTGACAGGTATAAAAATTGTCGGGCTTGACGATGTGGGTGTTATCAACAAGATCACTAACCTGATTTCAGGCGAGTTAAAAATTAATATTAATGCGTTAACCGTTGAAGCAAAAGAAGGCTTGTTTCATGGAAACATTAAAGTTTACGTACACGATAAAGAAGAACTGGAAGAGTTGGTGAGCCGCCTGAAAAACTTAAGCGGAATACATTCTGTTGACAGGTATGATATGGAAGACATATCCTGATAAAATAGCCACTAAGACACGAAGGCACCAAGTAACACATAGATCTTTGTGTTACTTGGTGCCTTCGTGTCTTAGTGGCTACAACATTAGTTCAGTTAGGCTTTATCATACACAAACGTATTTGTGGTAGTGCCCCTTTGAGAAGTAGATGTTGACTCAATAGAAAGTGATTTGCCTCCGTCAATGAGTTTCCACACTTCTACAGTCTTGATTTCCATGGTGTTGCCATCTCTTTCAAAAGCGGTAGTAGCATTAATGGTCATAATTTGGCCATCGGAAGACCAGGTTGCTGTTGATTTCTTTTTAGAATTTGCAAACCCGGTGCTTTCTGTTGTTTTGCCATCAAAAGTTAGTTTTTCTGATGTAACCACGTTATCGCCATTTTGGGAAGCCGAGGTTCTTTCAATAGCCATTGCATCGCCGTCAGCGCTCACTTTTATTTTTTGAGCATTCATCCGGAAACGCCCTTCTGCAAGCTTACTCTTTTTTTCATTATAGGTCCAGTCACCTTTAAAATCAGCATTCGCCAGTATTATAGGTGCGGCATTACAAACAGCGCTAAGGCTAAGAAGAAACAGCCAGATAAAATTGTACCGGAGTAATCTTTTTGCCCGGGAACCAGATTTTAATGAAGCAATCATTTTATTAATTTTAAGTGAATAATGTATAGAAAATGCGGATTTAAAGTTAGGAAAGAAACTGATAATTCGCGGTTTGAATGTTGTTTTTTATGTTCACAATTAATTTTTAACGGTGTTGACTTAAGGATATCAACTTGTAATTAAAGACAAAAGATCACTATAACTTAAGTCAGCAACATTGACAATATAGTAGTCAAAGTTTAATGAATTATCAACTTTACATTTTTACTCTTTTCCTGAGCAACAATCCGGCAGGTTTTTTATTTCCCGCTTTGATTTGCTTCCTATATTTTTGCGCTGTCTGCAAATAAACTTATAAATCACAACAGGAATGGTAGATGTATTACTCGGGCTTCAGTGGGGTGATGAAGGAAAGGGAAAAATTGTTGATTTTTTTGCTCCTCATTATGATATCATAGCAAGGTTTCAGGGTGGCCCGAATGCCGGTCATACCTTATATGTGGAGGGAAAGAAAATTGTATTACATCAGATACCTTCAGGAGTATTTCATGCCAATACT
>CAXSIE010000284.1:0-1769 GCA_964237295.1 uncultured Flavihumibacter sp.
TTTGTTTGCTCCAATAACTCGTTGGCCACCTACTCTACTTCACGTACGGTTCTATGAGAACATAAGGGTGAAAGTCCTTTGTGTGACTCGATTGGCGGTCATTGTAAAAAGACATTAACATACCATAGACAACAATAAAAAATAGAATTATATGAAAAAAATAATTTCATTTATGCACATATCGCTTGACGGTTTTGTAGCAGGACTGAAAGGAGAAATGGACTGGATTAAAGTTGATGAAGAAATTTTTGATTATATCGGTAAGCGGATAAGCGAAGGCGACACTGCATTATATGGACGAGTAACTTATCAGATGATGGAAAATTACTGGCCTACCGCAGGCGACAAACCAACAGCGACCATGCACGACATCGAACATTCAAAGTGGTATGACAAAGTTCACAAAGTTGTTTTGTCAAAAACAATGAAAGACGCGGATTTGACTAACACAAAAATTATTAGCGACAACCTTTCGGACAGAATAAGTGAAATAAAACAACAGGCAGATAAAGACATCTTGCTTTTTGGTAGCCCAACAGCAACACATTCACTTATTCAACTGAACTTAATTGACGGCTACTGGCTATTTGTTAATCCAATTATTCTTGGACGAGGCATTCCATTGTTTGTAGACATCAAAGACAAAATAAAATTAAAACTACTGACTACTCGACAATTTACTTGCGGTGTAACTGAACTGAATTACACAGTGGACAGACAATAACAACGAACTGTTAACAGCGGGTTTACTGCTATGCTGGCAGACGAATAAATCCTCGTCTTATTTTATCTATCAGCAGTAGTTTCGGCAGACGTAATTCTTCTATGATGAGTTTACGCTGCATCAATCTACTAATAATTTATGTTCTTTTTACTTTACATTACAATCATTTTGCGCGGAAATAATTTGAAAAGCAACTTCTATAAGTAGACTTCCACGGGGGCGCTACGAGGTCTCTTTTAATTTTAAAAGGTACACCTGAATCCTAATGCAGAGCAGACATCAGAGGATTAACTACTGTATTGCAAATTCCATCCAGCGGTGGGTGTACCGGGTTAATCTTTTCTTATTTATTATATCAGTTTTTTATAATTTTATGTTGCTGGAAGGGCCGCAGCTATATCCGCTACACAAGAAAACTAGCGGTGATCATCTGGAACATGATTGTGAAAGGAGTCACCCATCACCCAAAAGAAGTTATCCTTATTTCATTGTTGACCGTATTTTTGCTGACCCGAACCTTGAACTTTGTATTTCTGACCCGCTTCCAGGTATCAGTTCAGGCAGACAAACAAGGCTGAGCATTTGAATGAATCAATGAACATTTAATTATAAATTAGGCAGCGGTTATCGGCGAACGGAATAATCCGCCCCACCAGCCAAAGCCGAACCCGTTGGGCGTCAGAATTAGAAAAGACATCACACATTCAGTATAATCTAATGATAAATAATACAACTTCAATTTCTCTTCGGACTGCCGCTCTTCTTGCAGGACTTACTATTCTTGTCATGGCGTTAATTGCTCCTTATTCCGAGCTTTTTGTTTATCCAAGACTTATTAATCCGACAAATGCGGCAGAAACAGTGAGAAATATTACAAATAATAAATCACTTTTTGTTGCTGCTATCTTTGGATACTTGCTAACCTTTTCTGGTGATATTGTAGTGTCCTGGGCATTATACATTTTACTAAAACCAGTCAATGAATCTCTTTCGCTACTAACAGCATGGTTTCGGTTGGTGTTTTCTGTGATAGCGTTAGTTACAA
>CAXSIE010000284.1:1779-2850 GCA_964237295.1 uncultured Flavihumibacter sp.
GCTGTTTTGCAATTGTTGAATAATCATGATTTTTTAATTATGTTTGGACAAACACAGTTATATGCGCAAGTAATGCTTTATCTAACAACCTTCCGAAGTGGTTACCACTTCGGAATTTTATTTTTTAGCATTCATCTTATTCTTCTTGGCTACTTAGTTTTTAGATCCCACTATATCCCGAATATAATGGGATTATTGCTTATAATTTCAGGCATAGGCTATTTGACAGATACTCTAAAACCTTTTTTGTTTCCCGACTTTAATGTAGGATTCGTAACAATTACTTTTTTTGGCGAGCTAATATTTATGTTATGGTTATTAATCAAAGGATCGAAGATTAAAAAAGAATAGGACAAATAAATAACGAACGCACAACAGTAGACTTGCCAATAGGCTGGCTTACGGAAGGACAATCGGCTGTAACTGAATATCAGCAATAGGTTCAACTTGACTTTATAAATTTAGTTTTTAGTTGTTATCTTAATCTTTATTAACAATATTCAGCTTTGATTATAGGCTGACAATTGTAAAATGCCAGCCCATCGCCAAGCCTTAACGTTAGCTGTAATCAACAACTATATGAGAGTACTTAAAAATATAAAGAATCTTCTATCTAAAAAAATAGAAATGACCTATGATATTTATTGTTACAAGTCTACCCTCTTTGCTGCCGACCTAAATGAAGCACAAAAAGTTCCGTTAATGAAAGACCAGAAAAGTGACTCCGTTACCAACGGTGACAAATTTAAAATAATTATGGCCTTAAGAAAATTCAATCCTAAAATTGACAGTTGCTTCATGCCGGGTTATAATAATTTAAAAATAAACACAATTATTAATGATACGCATATTGTATTAAATCAGCTATCGATAGCAGTTCCGAAAGGTGTAACTCCATTGAGCATTTGTTGTTATCTTCATCATTAGAAATTCAATTAAGCTTCAGCTGCAAAGCTGAACATCATAAATTCCAGCACAGCAGCAAGCCCTAACGTCAGACTGTAAAAATACTTTGAAAAGTTAATTGATCAGCGTGTGGAGGTGCGTTTAAAAGCGCTGGCGGCTCGTTTA
>CAXSIE010000284.1:2860-4873 GCA_964237295.1 uncultured Flavihumibacter sp.
GGATCTTTCAAAAACTTGTGGCTTCTTTTGGCTGTAAAAGGTTTTTATAATGGCTTTTTATAGAGTCGGCTACTTTGTTGTAGTCCGGTAGCCAGTTATGTATTGCCAACATTGTTTTTTCAAAGCCCAGGATGTTTTTAATACGCAGGTAATAAGAAGTGTATCAGTCGGTAGTGGTAAAACAAAAGTCCCTCAATCTGGAGGATGCCTTAGTTTGCAAAGGTTATAATAGTTTATTTAACCGTAAGCCTATGAGTCGTTTTCACGAAAAAAAGTAACTAAATTGTGTGAAACATTGGTAAAAAATTGAGAATTTAGGTCTGAAATAACAAAAAATGATTGCTATGATACGTTTTCACCCTCCTATAACATGTGTACCTGTACTTTTTTTAAGCGTACAGTCCCTGAATCGATTTTCTTCATCTCATGCAGCGTTGCCATTATACAAGCTTGTCTTAAATTCTTTCTAAAAACAAGTAAACACCCGATTGGGCAACTATAAGCTGGTGTGGCACTATTATCACCAGTGGCTGGTCTAAGGTGTTAGAACAATTGCTCTATAATCTATCTCTGCAAATTCGGCTGCAATAGTAACGTAAAGCTGAGCCTCTTGAGCTTGCACGAACCCAAAACACCGGTATGAATTACATTTAAACAAAAATTGTAAGCTGTATGAAAATCAACAATCGCATGTCAGGCTTTTTCCAAGGGAAGCGTCCTGTCAAACCACGAAGCTGTCTAAACATGAAACTGACAGCTTTTTTCCGGAATTGCATTCTTATTTTCTTTCTGGTTTCTTCTTTCTCCGTTAAAGCACAAAGTTTTTCGGTATCCGGTAAAGTTACCGATGACAGTAGCAAAGCGCTGGAAGGAGCCACGGTGCTTGAAAAAGGCACAAAAAACTTTACCTCTACCCGTCAGGATGGATCATTTCAGTTAAGTGTCTCATCCGGAAAAGCGAGATTGCAAATCAGCTATGTTGGACATGAGCCATTAGAAATTGCGGTGGACAGCAAAGCGCAGCTATCATTGGTATTGAAATCAACAAATGATAACCTGGGCGACGTTGTGGTGATAGGCTACGGAACAGTTAAAAGGAAAGACGTAACTGGTTCTGTTGTCGGGATCAATCAAAACGAGATCAAATCGCGCCCGGTTACAGACGCTTTGCAAGCCATGCAAGGTAAGGTTGCGGGTGTTGATATTACTTCCAATGAACGCCCGGGAACAGTTGGTACTATAAATATTCGCGGTGTTCGGTCATTAACCGCATCAAATTCCCCTTTATTTGTTGTTGATGGCATTCCATTGATAACTGGTGGCATTGAAAATATCAATCCTTCAGATATTGAATCTATTGATATCCTGAAAGATGCATCTGCAACAGCTATCTATGGTTCACGTGGTGCGAATGGCGTTGTTATAGTTACTACCAAACAAGGCAGGAACGGCAAACTAACACTCAACTTATATAGTTCAGTCAAAGCTGAAAATCTGGTTGACAATGAACAGATGTTCAACGCTGCCGACTTCATCACTTTTCGCAGATGGGCTTATTATTATGCCGGGTTGAATACTACTACGGGGATTAGCAGCTATCCCAGGGGGGATCAGCCAAATATTGCCAATGACAGAACTTATTTCAATGCCACCGGCGATCCTGCAGGATGGGCGAACATTTCCAAAGGATGGGCATCCGGCACCTGGGACGGTTCAAAAGTAACCACCACTAATTGGAGAGGTATAGTCAAACAAAAATCCACAACTACCGACAACCTTATCAGTGTAAGTGGCGGATCTGATAAAATAAAAGCCTACGGCTCTTTTGGATATTTGAACAATACGGGCACCATAAGAGGACAATCATTTCAAAGGTATTCAGCAAAAGCAAATGTAGATATTGCAGCTACAAAATGGCTTTCTTTTGGAAGTAACATCAGCGTTGCCTATAGTACACAAGAATATGGACAATCACCCACAAGTATTGCCACAATAGGTACTCCTGCCGGCGGT
>CAXSIE010000284.1:4883-7258 GCA_964237295.1 uncultured Flavihumibacter sp.
AATATTTCCTTATGCAGTTCCGTATGATTCCACCGGTGCACGGGTTTTATTTCCAGGTGGTGATAATTCTGTTAAGAACATAGTGAATGAATGGAATTACAATAGAGATCAAAGGGTAACCTTTAGAGCATTCGGCAGTTTATATACCCAGATAAATTTTGGCTCAATTTTCCCCGCATTAAAGGGGTTGAGATATCGGCTGAATTTTGGACCGGATGTGTCTTATTACCGTGATGGAATTTATATTGATGCCAACTCGGTAGCAAATGGCGGAAGCACAAGCTATGCAGCACTCAACAATTATAAAACATTTTCCTATACGTTAGATCATTTGCTTTATTATGACAAAACAGTTGGTGAACATACTTTTGGTTTAACCTTACTGCAAAGCCAAACCGCCTATACAAGAGATACAAGTACGATAACGGGCAATGGTGTGCCTTTGGCTTCTCAACTGTGGAATGCATTAACAAGCGGAACGGTTACCGGGCAGATCAGTACAAGCTCTAATATCGTTAAACAACAATTATTGTCCTATATGGCAAGGCTTAATTATAGTTTCAGGGATAAATATTTGTTGACGGTTTCAGCCCGTGAAGATGGAGCATCGCAATTTGCCGAGGGTCATAAATATGCTTTGTTCCCTTCCGCTGCATTGGCCTGGAGAATCAGTAAAGAAAACTTCATGCAAACAAGGTGGGTCAATGACTTAAAATTAAGACTCGGGGCAGGGGTGACAGGGAACTCAGCAATTGGACCATATTCGACGCAAGGTGCTGTAACATCACTTTTCTTTCCTTATTCAGCTGCCAATACAGCTGGTTCAATTCCCAATTCAATACTGGCAAATCAGGATCTCGGATGGGAAAAAACTACCCAATATAACCTTGGCTTAGATTTTACCATACTCAATAGAAGGATTACCGGTGCCGTTGACGTGTATACATCTAACACTACAGATTTGTTACTGCAAAGATCAATTCCCACTGTAACCGGGTTTAATACAACTTTTGCCAACGTCGGGAAAACAGCCAATCATGGAATCGATATAAACATAACAACTTTTAACATCAATCAAAAGGATTTAGCGTGGACCACCACAATAAACGCAGCATGGCAAAAGGATCACATAGTATCACTATCGAACGGTAAGCAAAATGATATAAATAATAACTGGTTTATTGATCAGCCAGTCGGTGTGATTTATGGTTACAAACCACTGGGTTTATGGCATCCGAGTGATTCGGCATTATTTAAAGGGTTTACTACCAATACGTTTTCGGCAGGCAATGTAAAAGTTGCAGATGTTAACGGGGATAATAAAATTGATCCAAACAATGATCGTCAGATTATTGGCTGGACGAGGCCCCGCTGGGTAGTGGGTATGTCAAATACCGTTACTTATAAAAACCTGGATTTAACCATCTTCATATATGGACGATTAAATTACCTCTATAACACGGGTGGTGATGCAGAGACAGCCCGTTATATTACCAGACAACTAAATTACTATACTGAAACCAATCAAACTGCTGACTTTCAAAAACCAATATTCAATGCCGGGGGTGCGGCAGGTGATCCATATTATACAGCTTTAGGGTATATGGAGGCCTCTTTTATCAAAGTTCGGAACATCTCCCTTGGTTATACCTTTAACAGCAAATCTTTAGGCAGATCAGGCATTTCAAATCTGAAAGCATATCTGCAAGTGGCAAACCCGGGAATGTTATACTCTAAAATAAAATATCTTGATATGGATGTGGTTAGTCCAACATGGAACAGAGGTTTTACACTTGGAATTAATGCGTCATTTTGATAACATGTAATTTGATCTATATGAAAAAAAATACTCTTTTTAATAAGCTAATGATTGTTGCGGCGATAGTTTCGTCTGCATCGTGCCATAAAGATTTCCTTACTGAGACACTTACAACAGCAAGGACCACTGATTTTTACAAGACGGATGCCGGAATACAGCAATTAGCGGTAGGTGCCGCCTATCAGGTTTTTAACTCCCCATTCAACGGCGAATGGAATTACGCTGCCACGAATTATGGAACGGATGAATTCCATATAGGCGGAGACCCCTCGAATTCGCCGTGGAACAATTATGATGCTACTTTCAATTCAACAGTGATTGCCACTAATGGCAATACTGCGGGTTCAAATCTTCAATGGGACGCACTGTACACCGGAATCGGGGATGCTAATTTGTTAATCCAAAATTGTACAAACAGTACTTCTACTTCCGCTGCTATTAAGAATACGGCTTTGGGAGAAGGATATTTTATGCGTGCTTATAATTATTTAAGATTGGTTAGCCAATATGGAGGCGTACCACTGCAACTGACGCCGGTTTCCACCCTGCAGACGGA
>CAXSIE010000285.1:0-7217 GCA_964237295.1 uncultured Flavihumibacter sp.
ACCGACTGCCCAATCAGCCAAGCACCCTTGTTAGGTGTATCGATTTTAGTTGAAACTTTCCCTATATTCAATCGGTATCAAATTAGTTTTGCTTTTAAACAATTTGCTAAATGACTGCGGATGTTCAAAACCCAATTCGTAAGCAATTGAACTTACTGACAGGTCGGTTGTTGACAAATTTTCTTTGGCTTTTTCTATTAGCTTGTCGTGGATATGTTGTTGTGTACTTTGTCCTGTTAACACTTTAAGCAGACTACTCAGATAATTTGGTGATACATTTAAAATTTGTGCTATGTCATGAACAGCTGGTACCCCTTTATTCCCTAAATTATCACTATCAAAATATTTTTTTAGTATTTCTTCTAAACGAGTTAGTATTTTATGGGTTGGTTATTCTCCTTGTAATAAATTGACGATGGTAAAATCTGTCTGCATAGTTAAGTAGCAGTTCGATTTGAGCAATGATAACAGGGTGGCTAAACTTGTCAATATTTGAATGGCATTCCTGCATAGCATTCCAGTTGTTCTACATATACCATCAGTTCCTGTAAAAGTAAAAACAGTTTTTAGGAAGATGAGATCACTGCAATATTACTTGTCGCTAATCATCATCAACCTTTTTCAAAGGCTTAAAAAATGCAGCCCTGACTGGTATTGGCATAATAGAATTTTCACCCTTCACCCCCTTCCATGTTAGCAGGTTCATGATATTATCAGGGATGATATCTTCCCTGGAAAAATCCAATCCTTTTGACATAGCCGCAAGTTTCGTTCCTCCTGGATTGACATCGTGCAGGTTTATATTCGATGGTAAAGCAGCAAATGGTGCAGTATTTAGTTGCTGTGTAAAACAACGCCACATCGGAACAGCCGCTGCATCATACTGTGTCATGGGCGGCATGCCAAGTATCAACTCTATAGTATGAAGCATCGAAGATGTGGTGTACATGGTATGATCCACAAAATTCCTTTTCACGTATCCTCCCGCAATATAAGCAGGCGACCGGTGTGCATCAACATGGTCAGGACCATTCTGCGCATCATCTTCAAGAATGAAAACAACAGACTCCTTCCATACAGCACTCTTGCTAAGATGTTCCAGGAACATGCCAACGGCAAGGTCGTTATCAGCCACATGCGCAAAAGGCGTGGGACGGCCGGCAGCCATGCCTTCGGTATGATCGTTGCCAAAACGGATGGTCATCAATTGTGGCAAGGCATGGTTGGCAAGCAGCGAATCAAAATCCTTCTCCCATGCAAGGTATCGTGCGGTGTCAGGTATGCGAAGGTTAAACCCTTCGAAAGTATTTACATAATGGCCCTCTAAAACGGGTATGGTGGCGCTTTTGCGTGTGGCAAATTCTCCATAGGTACGAAAAGTAACCCCTGACTGGCTTGCCTGGTCCCAGATATATTTTTTATTAAGAGAGGTCCGGCCTCGCGCGCCAACACCCCTGCTTCCGTAACTGGTCGGCCAGTTTTTCTCCATATAATCCGTTGCATATGCGCCCATGCTCCAGTTGTGCCCATCGGCGCTCACTTCGCCATCCACATAAAAATTATCCAGCAACACAAAGTCTTTGACAATCTTGTGATGATTAGGTGTGATCCTTTCTCCAAACAACAGGAGGCTGGTATCTCCATTCCCTTCCTTAACATCACCCAGTACCTGGTCGTAGGTCCGGTTTTCCTGGATGATATAAAATACATGTTTGATCGGTGAAGGTTTGCCGACTTTATTAGGAACCGGGTTATCTGTATTGCCTTTGGTGGTTAACTCCTCTTCAAGCTTATAAGGTGTGTTATTATAAACGGCACGGGTATAAATTGAAAGCTGTGGTTCAGAAGGAGCCGTTATTACGCTAAGGGTTCCCGTTAGCAAGCCACCGCCAATGTATTGAACCGTTTTAGGCTGGCTGCTATCACCCTGATGGATCAGTACACTTTGTTTTTTCCCATAAGGATTAGGGCCGTTGGGATTAGCAAAAGAAGAAAAACCCTTTCCGTTGGAAACATATAACTTCTTGCCAAGGGTACGCACACAAGTAGGATACCAACCTGTCGGAATAAAACCTTTGGATACACTGGTGCCGGGTTTGCTTACATCAAAAACAGCCAGACAATTGTTGTCTGCATTTGCAATGTACAGCGTCTTATCATCATCGCTCAAGGCAACACCATTGCTGGTAGAACCGCTCAACCGGGTGGGATACAATGCTGCATTTAATACTTCCATTACTTTTCTCTCACGTACATTAATAACCGATACACTGTTATCGTTGGCGTTGGCAACATACAGGTACTTTCCGTTTTTTGAAATACAAAGATCGTTTGGGTTATCACCAACAGCTACGCTGTCGGTTAACAGCTTGCTTTTTGTATTATATATAACCACTTTATCACCACCCCATAAACTGATATAGAGTTCAGATTTATCAGGCGATAACAAACACGTGTACGCCTCGGAACTTAGTTTAACCTTGTTTAAGATCTTGCGTGACAAAAGATCGATAACATAGAGACTGTTATTTTCCTTCGTAACCACGTACATAATATTTGCCTTATCATCAAGCCTTATACCGGTTGGCGATATAAACTCTTTAGGCCATGAATTACCTAACTTAAAAGTATCTTTTGTTACCAGTTTATTGTTGCGTATCTGGTATTGTAGTATCCAGTTATCATTGCCACCGGATGCATACAAATATTTTTCATCGGCACTGAAGATAATGCCGCCCCATGATTTTGGAATTACCACATTATCCAGTTCTTTATCAGTTTTTACATCTATCAGCTGAATCGTTTGAGTGCTCTGCCCGTTATTTGTAACGGCTGCAAACCTGCGCGTACTGCTTATCGCAATATTGAGAGGAAGATCACCTAACGGAAGACTGTTGCCTGCAGGGGTAAGCGACCAGCCATTTGGCAGATTAACCCTTTTGCTTTCAAGCGTTTTTAAATTCTGCGATTTAACATTGATTAAAATAAACAATGTCGTGAATAAAAATAAGGAGGTTTTCAATATTGACCGTTTGAATGGTGGATGATAAATACGCTGTTTTAAGATCGCGAAGATAATTTTTTGTGGCAAACATTCTTTAAAAAGTTCAGGTATCAGAGCATTAAATCGCTTGTTGTTATCACGTTTACAATTTGTTCATATTGGGTTAACTATTCGGTAACATCATTGTAGCAAATTGCACCCCAATTATTAACTATCGGCTGCCACCTATAGCAGATCTAATTTTTATCTATTACGTCTGATAGCAAACAACAGGTAAATCACAAATTAACAACCAGAAAATTTAATACATACCTAACAATTTATTTGGCAACCTCTATTTAAAACCATTGATGCGCGCTAGGCTGGTGCAATGTCAGCGGATACAGCATCGCAGAAAAAAAAGTAGCAAGAACCATCATTGACAGTGCCCTGACCGAAAATGCCTTTGTAAAGCTTCTGGCAGCGACGGCAGCGGGTTAGTAAGCGTATAAGAAGAATTCCAATCAATCCCAAGTAAGTAACATGAACATAAACCTATTTGTTTTTTTTGATCTTGAGAAACACTACCAGACTCATAAAAAAAACTCCAATTGCAAATCCGCAAGTAATAAGGTTTAAAATATAGAGTCCCCTGATATTCTCAATGCCTTTTTGGTTTATGATGCGTCCGATAGTGAGAAATACAAGTGCCAGTGCTATAATCACCGTCCGTTTAGTGAACATTTGTTCCATTTTTTTTTTTTTTATTCTTATTAATTTATACCGTTTTCTGCCTGTTAATTCTTACTCACTTCTTAAAGTTACAAATACTTAAGCTTACATGCAACCAGGTAAATTAATGACAAACGAAAATTATTATATCTCATTTTATGAGAGTTCCATGGAAGGTTTGGTTGTCAAACAGAGCAGCCAACGATAAGGCCTGGCGATAGGATGACATTTTATATATTCAAGCCCAGGGACATTGGTGAACGTTGGCATACAAGATGAATATAACAACTAAAGTTACATCTGTATAATCTTGCTGAGGCTATGCTTGTAAAGAATTATAGCCGATTGATATGCTGTTAGCCAGCCTATTGCCAAGCTTACTGCTAGGCCGGGATTAGTAATCATTTCTTTTTTTCCAATCATATTTGTCCTGGCCTATGTTGAGTGCGTTTTTCTTTTTCAAATCAGAAAGCATTTTGTCAATTGTTTTTCTACTAACCCATCGTCCATTTACAAAAACACCTGAAATTTTCCGGGTGTTACTAATATTATCTAAGGGGTTAGCGTCAAGCAAGATCAGGTCTGCATATTTTCCCACTTCCACCGTTCCTTCCTTATCTTCAATTCCCAACCAAGTTGCGGGCAATCGCGTAGCTGAAGCCAATGCTTCTTCTGAAGTAAGTCCGGCTTTAACTAAAAGTTCCACTTCATCATGAAGTGAAAACCCCCAAACCACTCCCGAAACTCCGGCATCCGTTCCTGCAACAATAGGTACTCCTGCTTCCTTAAAAGCTTTTACCAACCGAAGGTGAAAGTCAACCATGCTATCTATGCGAGCAATCCGTTTTGAGTCGGTTTCCTGATTATAGTGATTTGAGTTAAGCCACTTACTTTGCATAAGTGGATGCACATATTTAAGACTGGGCATGTTACGAATACCCTCAAGCGAATGTGTTTGGTTGGCAATCCACTCTATGGTAGTTAAGGTTGGGGTTAACCAGGTTCCATTTCCTTTAGCAAGTTTTGCAAAACGTTGTGCATCCTCATCACTCAACTTCTTACTTTGCTTGGAGAATTCTTCCGCATGAGCTACCATGTCAAAATTAGGTACGAATGCTTCTTCTAACCTGCCTCTGAAGGCGTTGGGGATATGACCTATAACTTTCATCCCCAGTTTCCTGGCTTCATCAACGATGGCTTTAAAAGTTTCAGCATTCAACCCGGAGTATACCTTAATGAATTCATAACCCTGCGCTTTAGCTATCCGAACGGTTTGCCTGCCATCTTCCGGGGTATTTGCAATATTGCCAGACCCATCTCCCCCATCTATTAAAAAAGCTAAGGCAATGCGTGGTCCTATTACCTTTCCCTTTATGATCTCATTCCTTAGTCCAAAATGCTCTGTCCTTGCACTTAACTCAAATACGGTCGTAACCCCATTGGCAATGTACAGCAACATAAAATCCTGTGTGTCAGTAAAAAGAGTGGCTCCTTTCGTAGGATAATTTGAACTCAAATTAATATCAGCCAGGTTGTGAACGTGCATATCGATAAGACCAGGAATTAGCCATTTGCCTTTTCCGTCTATCATTTTTGCTTGACTGGGAATAGATTCATTGATTGATAAAATCTGCTTGTGCTTAATAACTACCGTAGCATTTTTTATAATTTTATGGTCTGTTGTCATTGGAATAACATTCACATTCCTGATAGCATAAATTTCATCTTCCCAAATTGCTTGTTTTTCTAAATTATTCTCGGATGATTGTTTTGAAATTGTGCATTTCGTAAAAATTGTCAAGAAGAAAAGTGATAGTAATAGGTAGTGATAATATTTACGTGCCATTGTCTTGATAAATTGTGCCTAACCACTGGATATTGCTTGCAGCCGGGGCAGCAGCGTTATGTGATATGATGCCGAAGCTAAATTACTGATTAATTGCTGACGTTTATCGCTGCTGACCTCCAGGGTAAACGCATTATAAATGTTTTGCGGTGTTAAGCAATTGGAACACATAGTCATTATCCCATCCTGCTCTATGTCTTTTTACTTTCATGCTTTGTCGTTTTTTACTCTTCTCGTTTTTAAGCACATTGAGCTGTAGTTGATTCTCTATTGCCCAATGTTGCCGGATGGCTGCGTTCATCTTTGCTGCATCGGCTGGTAAACTGCTGATGTAATAGCGGATTTCTTCTGCGAGTGACCATTGTTCTTATGGTAACGCTCAGCCTCTATCTTTACCAGGCTTTGCAAACCTTTCCACTCCCCGGCCTTGCATACCCAGCTTTGCATTTCAATGGTTTTTGCAAAGCTTCTTCTTTTCTCTCTATTCCTAAATTATAATGCGTTTGCCCTGGGGTTGAAACTGCAAAAATGAGTTTATGTGTTAAGTTTATGTTCTTAATGTGAACTCTGTATTATCAAATCAGTATTAACATCAGTCTTTTGCGCTTGTAGGTGATTGCTTCTCGTACTTTAATGGTTTAAAATGACTTCAACGCTCATTTTATCACTCTTCAGTTAAATAAAAATAATACTTGCAAATAAACTTAACATAAAGTTCATATGCTTTCAGGTATACAATTATTTCATTGTATGATACATTTGTTTAATTCAATTTTAAACCGTGTCATTTATCAGTAATGCAGCCCATCAGAAGTTTATAATGCAATGTCATAATATCATTTCAACTATTGTTGAAGCTGATGAGGTTATTCCATGTGACGATAAAAGCGATCAGTTAAATAACGATATGATTGAACTACAGCAATTAATGGACACCTATCTTGAAATGTTATTAGCGTTACCAAAGCTTACCTGTAAGTATTATAACTTACATCGAAAAATAAGAATTAATATCAGAAAGGTTCAACAGAAGAAAAACCAAGTCGATCGAAGAAAGTTAAAGTAGTTAATATCAGCATGCTGGTAAAAAAAGTTACTCCATAATCAGCTGTGTTCACCTTTAAAATATATGTAGATAATTATCGTGTTTTCATAACCACAGAGTTATACCGGAGACAAGGAAGAGGTTACACAGAAGCGTCCTTTGTGCAACCTCCTCTTTGTTCCTTACTTTCCCTGTGGTTCAAAAAATTTCCAGTCTGGTTCAACTTCAATATAGTAAACGCATTTCTTATCAGCAGTCTACTTTCAGCTATTGGTTGAGCATGTACAAATCTTAATAATTGGGTCACATCTTCTTAACCTTGAGTTAACAAATATCCGATCACTTTGCAAATCCAAATAAGGGTTTACAAGTATGAATAAACTGCTGCTCTCTACAATCTTTTTATTTATTTCAACGGTTCTTATAGCTCAATTTCTTTCTCCTAAAGCGGCTTACATATGGAGGGGTGATGGTTTGTCCAGTCAAACAATTATTGTTTACAGAGCCGGTGCATCCATAAATAAAATTCAATTATGAAAGTATTTATTACCCTGGTTGTAGATTCCTGACCATGAGTACCCACCATTCTTTTTCATGAGGACCCAGCATTC
>CAXSIE010000286.1:0-7215 GCA_964237295.1 uncultured Flavihumibacter sp.
TGCATCAGTACATTCGGGTGCATGCCTGCCTTATCCTCTATAGGAATATAGGGAGGATTACTTACAATAATATCTACTATGGGTAGTGTAACCGGTGCTTCATTATGTAAAAAGTCGCAATGAATTAAATGGATGTCTTTATCGAGTAAAACGGCATTTTTCCGGGCAACGGTTAATGCAGGTTCACTTACATCACAGGCAAATATTTCAGCAAGCGGTAATTTCATTTTCAATCCCAGGGCTATACAACCGCTTCCTGTTCCTATATCCAGTATCTTTATTTCAGGCTCCGATTTGCGCATATCTTCATATACCCATTCTAATAGTTCTTCTGTCTCCGGCCTGGGTATTAGAACGTTTTCATCAACATATAATTTCATTCCATAAAAGTATACTTCATTCAAAACATACTGAACAGGCTTATTGGTTAATAATGCTGCTGTATAAGAAGCCAGCAATTTTTCTTTTTCAGGCGAAAGCGTCACTTCTTTATTCATTACCCGGTCGATCCTTTTCCATTCCGTAATATTTTCCATTATTAGGTTGGCGATATTATTTGCTTCCCGTTCTTCATAAATATGAAAGAGTTGAAAAAGTAATTGTCTGGATGCCTGCTGCACTGTCATGCTGCAAACTTACAGCAATAAATAAGCTATTTTTGGTGATAACTTGCAATTAAACGCTTTAAAAACAAAGGAACTTCCTCACTAATGAACAATGATGTAACGTACATAGAGCGGTGCATACAACTGGCAAAACTAGGTGCTGGTTTTGTTGCCCCTAACCCTATGGTAGGTTCCGTATTAGTGTATAAAG
Source organism: uncultured Flavihumibacter sp. (assembly GCA_964237295.1). Classification (GTDB taxonomy): domain Bacteria; phylum Bacteroidota; class Bacteroidia; order Chitinophagales; family Chitinophagaceae; genus JADCRZ01. The sequence goes on from CAXSIE010000286.1 coordinate 817, forward strand.
ATCGTATTGTGGGCGAGGGTTACCATCAGCAGTATGGAAAGGCTCATGCAGAAGTTAACTGTATAAGCGACGCCGCTATAAATTATACTGCAGGCGTACTTGATAATGAAGAAAGTTTTGAAGCGATCCTTCAGATGAGCACGATATATGTTTCACTGGAGCCCTGCGCTCATTTTGGAAAGACGCCGCCCTGTGCCGATCTTATTATATCAAAAAATATTCCCCGGGTGGTTATTGGTTGCCGTGATCCGTTTAAAGAAGTGGATGGCAAGGGAATGGAGAAGCTGCTTGCCGCAGGTATTACAGTGCAATCCAGTGTTATGGAAAAAGCATGTAAGGAACTGAATAAACGGTTCTTTACTTTTCATACCCGCAAGCGTCCGTATATAATTTTAAAATGGGCCCAGAGTGCTGATCTGCAAATAGCTGCCGCAGATTCAGGAGTATTTATAACAAATGAAATAACAAACCGGCTCGTGCATAAATGGCGAAGCGAAGAAGCTTCTATTTTAGTGGGTACAAATACTGCTATGGTTGATGACCCATCACTGACGAACCGTTTGTGGTCCGGCAATAATCCCGTTCGTTTGGTTATAGATAGGAACCTTCGGCTTCACGGCTCCTTAAAACTCTTTGATGGCGCTGTTAATACTGTTGTTTTCAATTTACAAAAGCATGGTGAAACAGGCAACCTGATGTATTATAAAATACAGCATCAACTGCCACTTGCCCGGCAGGTCTGCGATGCTTTATACCAGCTGAATATTCAAAGTGTACTGGTTGAAGGAGGTGGCCGGTTAATACAATCTTTTATTGAAGAAAGCCTGTGGGATGAAGTCAGGGTTATTACCAATGAGGATTTATTTATTGGAAAAGGAATTGCGGCTCCCGGATTAAATGCCGCAAACCTTACAGGCAGTACGAAGATTTTATCCGATACCATCAGGTATTTTAAGTTTGAAGTTGATTAAAACTTTGAATTCGATTTATAAGTGAGTATTTTGTCAGGTTATTAAAAATTAAGGACTGCTGAAAGCTGAACCCGCCGTTGCTGTTGCTATGGCAGGCAAGTAGCTGAAAGCTGATTGCTATGATGGAACAACAATTTTTCTATACCATAGAAGCACCTGCTTCCACCGAATATAAAGACCGCGGCAGCACTTTTATTGCTTATGCATTTCCTTTAATTAATACAGATGATTTTAAAAAAAAATTAAATGAATTAAAAAAAGAGCATCCCAGGGCAACACATCATTGCTTTGCTTACCGGATAGGTAATGATAAAAATAATTTCAGGGTCAGCGATGCGGGAGAGCCTTCCGGTACTGCCGGCAAACCGATATTAGGACAAATAGACAGCCGGCAACTGACCAATACTTTAGTGATTGTGATAAGGTATTTCGGGGGCACTTTATTAGGGGTGCCCGGACTTATTAACGCTTATAAATCAGCCGCTGCGCTGGTGCTGCAGCTAACGCCGGTTGTGCAAAAAGCCGTTGAAACCGTATACCGGCTTCAATTTGATTATACGCAATTGAATGAGGTAATGATAATCGTAAAACAGTATAATTGTTCTTTAATTGAAAAAGATATACGATTGTTTTGTTACATTAAATTAGGCATACCCGCCAACAGGCAGGATGAAGTGTTATACCGCCTTAGTCAGATAAAAGGGTTGGTTTTTGAGAAGCAGTAACAATGTGAGTAAGCCGGGATTTTACAAACGCTGTAATTGTTTTACTTATCAACTATCTAATTTTGAAGAATCGAACTTTCAACTAACTTTAATCATCAAACACCATTAACAATTAATCATTCTTCATGACATATACTCCCAACCCGGATAGATACAAAAAAATGGAATACCGCAGATGCGGCAAAAGCGGAATAAAACTACCGGCATTGTCTTTAGGGCTCTGGCATAATTTCGGCCATGTTGATGTACTTGAAAATTCCCGTGCAATGCTTCATCTGGCTTTCGATAGCGGCGTTACTCATTTCGATCTTGCAAATAATTACGGTCCGCCACCCGGTTCGGCAGAAGAGAACTTTGGCACCATCTTTAAACAGGATTTTAAACGCTACCGCGATGAACTGATCATTTCAAGCAAAGCGGGGTATTATATGTGGGAGGGTCCATACGGTGAATGGGGTTCCAAAAAATACCTGGTATCCAGCCTGGACCAAAGTCTTAAAAGAATGAAGCTGGACTATGTTGACATATTTTATTCCCATCGTCCTGATCCTGATACACCGCTGGAAGAAACCATGTCGGCTCTTGACCTGATCGTAAGGCAGGGTAAAGCTTTATATGCAGGCATTTCAAACTACCAACCCGATGAAGCTGCCCGGGCTTTTAAAATACTTAAAGATTTGGGAACACCCTGCCTGATCCATCAACCTAAATATTCCATGTTCGAGCGTTGGGTAGAAGACGGCCTCATGGATCTTTTGGGTGAAGAAGGCGTCGGTTGCATTCCCTTCTCCCCGTTAGCGCAGGGTTTGCTTACCGATAAGTACCTGAAAGGTATACCTGCAGATTCACGCGTAAAAAAGCCACATGGCTTTTTGAAAGAAAATCAACTGACCGCTGAAACTTTACATAAAATAACTGACTTAAATTCCCTGGCACAGCAAAGAGGACAAACACTGGCACAGATGGCCCTTGCCTGGTTGCTGAAAGATCCCCGTGTTACCAGCGTTTTAATCGGCGCCAGCAAACCCGATCAATTAGCGGATTCTTTGAAGTGTATGGATAATATCAAGTTTAGCCAGGAAGAGCTGGACAGTATTGAAGGGATTTTAAAGCGGTAGATGCGTGCCGTCAGGAGCTTTAGGCCACGAAGACACAAAGAAGCACTAAGGAATTCTTAGTGCTTCTTTGTGCCTTTGTATTTTCGTGGCCAACCGTATCACCGGCAGTTACTTTAGAAAGTATCCAGCACCAGTTTTGTAACCTGCAACCCGTTTGCCAGTGCCGCTTCAACGGTTCCAATCTCAGGACCTTCATATAAAGCTTCTCCGGCAAAGAATATGGTGTTTTCAACAGGCATGTTTAGCTGCCTGACTGCTTCCCGGGTTTGGGGTGTTGCATAAGAGTAAGCCCCTAAACTGAACGGATCAGCTACCCAGTTCACCACTTTTGAGAAGGCAAGCTTTTCTGCCAATTCAGGCCTACCGATATTAAATATCCGGCAAAGCGATTCCATCGCCTTATGAAGAATAGTAGAATCATCCGCATCCCTGAATGCCTCGGCTTTCGGACCGGCAAGCCAGCCAGTTAGCAATGCGCTTTCATCCGGAGCCTGCGTCCACCAGGTAGGGATGGCTTCTCCTGAAAAAAGCCAACCCATCTCTTTTAAATCTTTTCCATCTGCCGGTTTTAGTTCTTTCCAGAATGCATGGCTGAACAACAACAATATCTTGATCACCCCGCCGTAACCCAGTGCCTTAAATAAATTTTCCTTATCAGCAAGGGATGGAAAAAAGTTTATAGATGCTTTTCCCCTTCTATCATCACACAATACACCCAAGGGGATGGTGATAATAATTTTCTTTGCTGTATAACGTTGATGGTTGTCTGTTATAATATCAACATTGCCTTGTTGCCAGTTGATTTCTTTAACTATGGTAGAAAGCAAAATTAAACAGCCTTTTTTCCTGTTTTCACTTTCAAGAAACCGGATCATATGAACATACCCTCCATCCACGCGGTATTGATCACCATCACTCATTTCTTCCCATTCCTTTCGTAACGTGAAAGCGCTGGCACGGTTTATATCTGCCGCATCATAACCTTCAACAAAACCTTTAATGGTTTCCTGTAGAGCTGTGTGCTCATTCCCATTAAAATGAATGTTCAGGAAAGAAGCTACCGTTATATCTTCTTTCAGTTCGCGTAGTTTTTTTGTAAGCAGGCCGCCTCCACCCATAAAATCTTCATCATTCTTTAATGCTCCGTTAACAAACCGCCAGGAATCTCCTCCGCTAACACGGTACTGTAAACCTGCCTCTTTCAAAAGATGAAGCGTTACCGGCAGGTTGCCATGAATGAATTCAGCACCGGCTTCTGCCGGCGCTAAAAAAGCAGGATCCTCAATAGTATGAATCCTTCCTCCAACGCGATCACGGGCTTCCAAAACCATTACGCTCTTTCCTGCCTGGCTTAGTTGTCTTGCGATCATAAGGCCGGATGCGCCTGCACCGACAACTATAACATCTGCTGATCTCATTAAATCCAATTGATTAATTTTTATACAAAATCTTTTTGCCTTCTTTCACCGATTGTCTGGCTAATTCAAGGATCTTGACAACTATCAGGTTATTTTCAAGTGAAGACAGGTCCTGCACCGGCTTGATTTCATTTCTCAATACAGCAGAAAGGTAAGCGATATAATCCTGGTTGGGTGCTGCTGCAGGCGGAAGTTGCAGGATGGTATAAGGCTGATTGCCTTTTTCCTTCAGGCGGATGGTATTACCGTTAACAGCCTGCAGGTAACCTGTTCTGCCGAATATTTCCATGTCTTTAATGCTGAAGGGCCAGTTCCAGGAAGCTTCTATGATGCCGGTAGCCTGCGGGTATTCCAGCAATATAGTGGCGTCATCCTCTACCTTTGGATAGATATCGGGTTTAATATGTCTTGCAACGGCGGTAACTGAAATAGGTGCCTGCCCATTCATGAACCAGGTCATCAGGTTGGCGCCGTAGCAACCAAAATCTACCAGGGCTCCGGCTCCATTCTTTTCCGGATCAGTTAACCATTGAAAGAATTCTTTGCTTACCCCGATTTCTTTTGGACCTTCATGACCGTCGTGAACTACCATCTTACGGATATCGCCAATAGCAGCGCTGTCATGAATTTTTTTATACAATAACTGATTGCTGGCGTACCAGGTAGTTTCGTAGTTGGTTAGCAGTTGAATTTTGTATTGTCTTGCAAGGGAAGCCATACGTTCAGATTGTTTAACGGTCATGGCCAGCGGCTTTTCAACCATAACATTAATGCCCAGCGGTGCGCAGGCTTCCACCACGGCTGCATGATCAACAATAGCATTGAATGCCATTACTGCCTGCGGTTTCTGGTGTTTCAGCAGCGTAGGCAGGTCAGGATAAAATAAGGAATCAGGTAACGGATAACGCTTTTTGATCCTTTCGATCAGCTCTTTGTTGGATTCCGCGATGCCGATAATAATAACCTTTCCGTTTTTAAACTGCTGTAATACGCCACCTACGTGATCGTGGTTTAGTCCTGCAATGGCAACGCGGATGGGTTCCTGCGCATAATTGCAGGCATTACTGAATATGATGAGTATCAGGGCAATCGATAGTCTTTTCATGTGTAAGTAGTTATTAATTAAGCATGAAATTACGGATTGAATTTTGTAAGTATTTTTTTTAACTCCGTGGTTAAAAAAACCCGACGACTGACATCCAGCCTTACTTCAACGTAAGCAAATACTCCGCAACGTCTGCCAGATTTTTTTCATTGAGTCCTAAACCTGCCGGGTCAGGCATCATGCTTTGATCCATTTTTTTGCGCGATACGATATCTGCCGCTTTAATTACATGTTGCCGGCGGGCAGCATCTTTTATTACCACCGTTTGCCCGTCACCGATAAGAAAGCCGTAAACCGACTGGCCATCTTTTGTACTTATAAGCCAGGGTTCATAACCAAATACAATACTGGCGCTTGGATTAATGATCGCATCAAGCAGGCTTACCCGGTCGTACTTTTTTCCAATGGTGGTCAGTTCAGGTCCCAGGTCATTGCCCAGGTTGCCGGCCTTATGGCAAGCGGCGCATGTGCCGGCAAATACAGCTTTGCCTCTTGTTGCTTCCGGTTGAAGGCGACTTATCGCCTGAATGGAAAATAATTTATTTATTCCGGGCCTTACAAAATAATTACCGGCTTGTACCCGGACACCCTGGTCAGGATTTTTGAAAATAACCTGGCTTACGGTATAACTCATCTCTTTAGAAAGCTTTTTTGCCGTTGCAAGGTCTATTAATAATTGTCCGCCGATCGGATCAGTAGCCATAACGGTTGCAACATTCATTTTTTCTTTTGCTGAAGTTGTTTGATCCAGCATCTTTGCCTGCAATGCCTGCATCTTGCGGCGGGTAAGCTTGTCGGTGGTATTCGTGCTGTCTTTCTTTTCATTATCCGCAGCCAGCAGGTCAATCCAGTCATTTGTTTTTCTAAAACCCAGCCACCAGGTAGCCTGGTCACTAATGTCTTTCATGGCGCTGCCGGCAAGATAGGTCATTCCATCAGCGGCTTTTTTATTTTTAATAAATGCCAATGCAACCAGTGCTTTTTTTCGTTCAGTTTCCGTAACATCTTTCGATAGGGCGCGGATTTTCAAATTTTCTACAGCCGCAGCAGGATGCAGTCGCC
>CAXSIE010000287.1:0-368 GCA_964237295.1 uncultured Flavihumibacter sp.
GGCGGCTTTGTCGCCAGGATTACGGTCGGGATGATACTGCATCGCTACCTTGCGGTACGCTTTTTTAATTTCCTCCGCTGAAGAACTTTTAGTAACTCCTAATATTTCGTAATAATCTCTTTTAGACATATATAGACATAATTCTTGTCATTAAGTCATTATTAAATTTGACGATGACTAATTAATAATAACACAAAAATATTTCCGCTGATAAAACGCCCGGTAACAGCTTTCCTTGTAACAAGCAGTAGTAAATAACCACCCCGGAATGCAATAGCCTGATTTAATTTCGGTTACTTACCCACAACAACTTTTGCAAACCGGATTATCTTATCATTCAGGTAATATCCTTTCTGCACTTCATCTAA
>CAXSIE010000287.1:378-2395 GCA_964237295.1 uncultured Flavihumibacter sp.
TATTTTACCTTTCAACTCCGGAGCAGGGGCAGGAATTTCTGTAATAGCCTCATGAAGATCAGGGTTAAACTCCTGATTTATACTTTCCATTGCTTTAACTCCCTTGTTTTGAACAGTATTCCTTAGCTTATTAAACACCAACAAAATTCCTTCTTTAATAGCCGTAATATCATTACTGCTTTCCATCTGTTTTTGAGCCCTTTCGCAATCATCTAAAATCTCTAACAGAGACACCAGTACCTCTTTACCGGCCGTTTGCATCAGGTCGAGTCTTTCCCTGGCATTACGTTTGCGAAAATTGTCGAACTCCGCTACCAGCCTAACATACTTATCTTTCAATTTTTCAATTTCAGAATCCTGGTTAAATTCGCTGAGATACGATGTTCCCGACACATCAGAATCTGAATTGATATTAATAGTGGTGTCATTATCCTTTTCTGAAAAAGATGAATCGCCATTACCATTGTTTACCGAATTGTCAAAGTCTTTATCTTTCATAATATAAATAAAAAATTATCAGAAAGTTACCATCCTGACATAAAAAAGAACGCAGCATGTCAAAGCTGGTAAGTTTTACTATAATTAATAAATTAAAAAATCAATTTGATTGCTACAATTGTAATTTCGACAATTATTTTGCCAAGGGAATGCTAAGGACAAATTGTCGTGTTAATTGCTTTTAGCCGTCAGCTATCCATAATTAATTATACCTGGAATTAAATCATGATAAACGTTTTTTTAAAAAATAAGATCAGCCGCCGTGTTGAAAATGGTCATCCCTGGATTTTTGCCAATGAAGTTAATCAGGTTGATGGTAACGCAGAAGGAGGAGCTATCGTGCAGTTGTTTACTCATGATAAAAAGTTTATCGGTAAAGGATATATTAACCCGAAATCTCAGATACTGATACGTTTACTTACCCGTGACAACTCGGAAATTATTAACGAAGATTTTTTTTTACACAGGATCATTCAGGCACGCGATTATAAAAGCAGGCTGGGTTATACTGAAAATTGCCGCCTGGTGTTTGGGGAAGCGGATTATTTACCCGGATTGATCATTGACAAGTTCAATGATTACCTTGTTATTCAAACGCTGGCTTTAGGAATAGACAAATGGAAACCAGAGATTATCAGGTCTTTGGAAAAAGTTTTTTCGCCCAAAGGCATATACGAGCGCAATGATGTTCCGGTTCGGGAACTGGAAGGACTGCCTCAGCAAAAAGGATTTTTATCGGCACCATTTGATACAAACATTATCATCAACGAAAATGGACTTAAGTTTCATGTAGATATTGAAAACGGTCAAAAAACCGGATATTTCTTAGATCAGCAGGATAATAGAAGGGAATTGAAAAATATTGTGAAGGATGCTGAAGTGCTGGAAGTATTTTGTTACACAGGCACTTTTTCCGCTCATGCAGCCTATTACGGAGCAAAGAAAGTATTAGGAGTGGATATTTCTGAAAATGCCGTTAACCAGGCAAGAAAGAATGCACGGCTTAACGGATTACAAGATATTTGCTCATTCGAGCCAATGAATGCTTTTGATATATTAAAGAGCTGGGCCAAAGAAAGAAGGCAATATGATGTAGTAATCCTTGATCCGCCTGCGTTTACCAAAAGCCGTGAAAATATCGACAAAGCTGTTGCCGGTTATAAGGAAATCAACCTGCGTGCTTTGAAAATAGTGAGAAAAGGAGGATTTTTAGCAACCGCTTCCTGTACCAACCTCGTTTCACCGGAACTTTTTATCCAGATTATTGAGGATGCTGCCAAAGATGCAAGAAGGAAACTAAGGCAGGTTACCTATCAAACTCAATCAAAGGATCATCCTATAATCAGGGGAATAGAAAATACTCAGTACCTTAAATTCCTGATAGTGGAAGTGCAATAATAGCATAAACCTTGAACTTACTTTGTAACCTGGAACTTACCGGATTCAACTACTTTTCCACTCTTGTCTCTTATTTGAAAAATATAGACTCCCCGGTAAAATTCAGAAAGGTCAATAATGG
>CAXSIE010000287.1:2405-7191 GCA_964237295.1 uncultured Flavihumibacter sp.
TGGTTTTTGGAGAAATTGATTGGAGCTCGAAAACTTTCTTACCTATAAAATTAAAAATCTGGAAAGATTTGTCCTTTTCAAGTCCCATTTCGAAGCTGAAAGTGATTTGATTGACTGCTGGGTTCGGGTAAAACTTGGTTATTTTAGACTCGGTATAAGGGTCTATACGTGACTGACTAATAGCCTGAGAGCTACTGAAAACAAAAAGAAACAATATGTAAAAAATTTTCATGATTGATCTTTTACATGTACAAGTTATAGCCATTACTTCAAAACTACAAGGTTACTTAGCAAAATATGGTCTAATTACTCAATAACCCTTACTATACCCTCTATTTTATAATTATTTTAACGCAACTTAAACAATATGTGCCAAAGCGTTTTTAATTTCATTAAAGTCAGGCACGTCACCAGCGCTGGCTAAAATTTCTTTATATCTTAAAATCCCTTCCTGGTCAATAATAAACGCAGCTCGTTTTGAAACGCCTTTCATTTCCAGTGAAAAAGTGTCATAAAGCGAATCGTAAGCTTTTGAAACATCTTTGTTGAAATCGCTCAACAATTCAAAGTTCAACTGTTGCTCTTCTTTAAACTTCTTAAGCGTAAAAACAGAATCGACACTAATTCCAAAAACTGTAGCATTTAAATTGTTAAATGCGGTTATGCCGTCCCTGACGGAACATAATTCTTGTGTGCAAACGCTTGTAAAAGCAAGCGGGAAAAACAAAAGCAGTACATTTTTGCCTTTCTGGCCGGATAGTGACACCTTATTTTTTTCGGTATCATACAAACTAAATTCAGGCGCTTTTTTTCCGGTTTCAACCATGTGCTTAATTTAACTTAATGATACGACAAACTATTCAGAAAGCAGTTTAATAATAATTGTCAGCGTATTGTAATTTTTGTAGTGACTGACATTCTAAGTATTTCTTTAACCGCGGAGAAAAAGCCTTACTCCGTGGTTATATAAAATCAATTTAACTGCAGAAGATTAAAACCTCGGACACAATACTTTGTTTTTTGATGAATTGGAGCGGTCCAGAAAACCGGTATAAGAAACAGATAACTCAAAGCCGCCTCTTCCCTGGCTAACGGTTTTAAGAGTGGATACATTTACATCATAACTCACTGCTACTTCAAAAGGGTTGTAATCAATTTTAAATACAGGGATTAATGCGTCTTTCCACCTTAAAAATGCGCCGAGATGTAAAGTATATAATGGATTTTCAGGATCGCCTGCCAATTTAAAGGAATACAACGCTCCGCCTATTGTTTCACTGAAGCCGCCTTGTTCAGAATGATCGGCCTGAAGCGTAAAATAAGTATAATCATCGATATTATATTTAACACCGGCGGAAAAAACATATTTTGGATGTAAAGCGGCAGCTGCGGATAGGTAAAAAGAATTTTTGGGACGACTGATATGGTGATACGCAGCTCCTGCATACAGGCTGTTTTTTTGTTCCGGACCAAAGCTGGTATTAAAGCTGGCGCCAAAACTGCCATCCGGCGAGGTATATTTAGGATTAAGAAAAGTTTCTCCATCAGCAAGCGACGGGTTATAACCAGTACCATCGTACTGGTTGTTGGTAGTTATTTTTGAACGGTCAATTCTCTTCTGCAATATTCCTCCCATAAAGCCAACAGATAAATACATTACTTTTTCATTGCTTAGTGATTTATGATAGTTAATAGCCGGCATTACAAAAGTGGTGGTAAGTCCTGCAGAACCGGCTTTATCGTATAAAATCTGGAGCCCGGCAGTTACAAAGTCGTTACTCTTACCTACAGGCATTTTATATTCTCCGTTAAATGACCCTGAACGATAAGCATCGGTAAAACTTTTCCACTGATCGCGGTAAACTCCCTGTACCCGGATATCACCTGTAAAAATACCGGCAAGCGATGGATTTCTTAGTAGCGGGGCTTCAAAAAATTGAGAGAAATGGATGTCCTGGGCAATATCCTTTAAACCAGATAATAACATGGTTGTTATCAGGCATAAAATTATTGTGCGGCATTTTTTTCTCTTGATCATCCTGGTGTTTTTAATATATTCCTGCATTACCTTATCAGGGTTACATTTCCTCTGAATGGAATGATGGCTCCGTTTTCACAAATGAATTCCACAATATAAACATACGCATCGCTGGGTGCTGGTTTTCCCTGATAAGTTCCGTTCCATCCATCCGCAGGACTATTGGCTGAAAAATTCTTTTTTTCAAAAATCATCTCTCCCCAACGGTTGAATATACGCATTGATTGTATCCTGTTTATATTATTACCTCTTGGATAAAACACATCATTATTACCATCTCCATTTGGTGAAAAAGTATTGGGAACGAAATAATTTTTTTCGTTACATACAACGGTAAGTGTCAACCTGGCTGAACCAACGCACCCGTTGCTATCAACAACATTGATGGTATAATCAGTAGTTTTTTTAGGGTAAGCTACAGGAGCTGCACAATTTATACAGCTCAAACCTTCAATGGGCGTCCAGCTATATGATTTTATACGCGGACTGTAAGTTACAGGAATCGTTATGCCTGCACCCACAGGCACCACAGTATTAGGCGGCACGGTAATAACGGGCAGAGGCGCCACTATTATATTTTTTGAAGTGTTTGCTTTGCACCCCAAAATATTTACCGCTTCAAAAGTTACCGGATAAACACCTTCTTTTGTATAGGTAACGGTAGTATTTACCTGGGTTGAAGTGGTTCCGTTACCAAGGTTCCAGTTATAAGTAACGGCAGTATCAGGAACAGATAAAAGTCCTTTAAGCACCAGCGGTGAATTAATGCATGCCACGCTATCACCATTTATAGATGGAACCGGTGTTCTGTAAACCCTGATGGTATCTGTTATGGATTTACTGCATCCGGATTGTGTACTAACGTTTAAGGAAACAATGTACAAGCCGGGCTGACGGAAGGTATGAATAGGGTCTTTATCCGCAGACGTGTTTCCATCTCCAAAATCCCATGTGCTGGAAACTATCGGGTCATTAGTAAGTGTATAATTTGTAAAGAAAACAGTACCTGAATCGCAAAAAGATTTACGATCAGATGAGAAAAACGGTTCAGCACCCAACACTTTAATCGGAATGGAACCGCTTATACCTACCTCGCATCCGGTGCTGTCTTTCAATGCTATGTAAGGCCCGTATGTATTAGGAGAACTGTAAAAATGCTGCAGGCTGTCTTTCTGGGAAATATCATTTCTGCCATCACCAAAGTTGAGAATATAGAAGGTGTTTGGCGGTGTTTTTACAACAAAATTCACTAATAATGAATTACATGCCGTTACAGGACTGTATGATAAAGAAGAAACAGCATAGGGATTATTGATATTAATTATTTGCTGGCTGGAATCAATGCAGCCACCAGCTCCAACAACAAACAATTTGGCTATAAACCTTCCGTAAGTATTATAGAAATGATTCGGCGTATCAAGTGTTGAAGTAGTGTTATCTCCGAAATTCCAATAAAATGATTGGTAATTTTTCGCTTTAGAAATAAATTCAACTTCCAGCGGGGGACAAATACTTGCTGAATCCGAAACTGTAAAAGCAGATTTTGGAGAGGCAACTTTGATGTAATTGATCCTGGACAATGAATCGGCACAACCTAATGAATCCTGTATTCTAAGAGATACCGTATAAGCACTGTCTGCGCCGTTATAAGCATGGTTGGGGTTTTTATCGGTAGAAGTGGCAGTACCATCACCAAAATTCCATAAGTACGACTGAGGCTTTATAATAGTGGAGAAATCTACAAAAATGAGCCTTCCGCCAGGGCAAAGCAATGTATTATCAGTAGCAAAAGCTGCCATGGGTTTTGAAATCCTCACCAGGTTTGCATAACCAACCGAGTCTGTACAGCCATCTTTCCCTGTAGCACTTAAGCCGACTGCGAACGAACCGGAGGTTTTATATTGATGGGTGAACGGACCATTCGTGTAGGTTTGTTTTGTGCCATCGCCATAATCAAACACCCATTGTTTGATGCTGCCGGCAGGGGAAGATTTATCGTTAAAAGTAATGATGCCATTTGCGCATATTGCCGTATCGGAAGGGGCGAAGTTGGCTGTGGAACCAATGATGGTAACAAATTTTGTAATCGTATCAGAGCAACCACCCAGGTCGGTGATCGCTAAAGACAAAGGTATTTTACCTGTATGAGTAGTAACGCTGGTAAAAATGTTGTTACTCCAGTCAACAAATGGAGATCCGTCTGTTGACCACTGGTACCTGGTGATATTTTGCGGGTTACTGCTGGTAGAAATTAAATGTATACTCTGAGACCGGCAAACAGTGTCGGAAGTATTTTTGGTGAAATCCGCTTTTTCAGTAGCCAGCAATACCGGTAATGCATAGATACTGGTACAACTGCCATTGGTTACTGTTAGTGTTACACTATATGTTTGTTTAGCCGGGAATTGATGAACAGGATTCGGAGAGGTGGAGGTTCCGTTAGCCGGATCGCCAAAATTCCATAGATAGGAAACCGGCCTGGTAGTATCAACAGTGGAAGTATTGGTAAAAGTTACGGTTGGCACGGTATTGCAATCACTCTTATAAGTAAACCTGGCAACTGGAGGTTGTACGGTTATATATGCGGGTTTACGGATTGTATTGAGGCATCCGTTATTAGATGTGGTTAATGAAACGGGATACATTCCCGGAAGGCTGTATTTGTGCGAAGGATCCATTACTACAGATGTATTACCATCTCCAAAATCCCACAAATAAGTAAGTTTCGGACCGGTAGAGCGATTAATA
>CAXSIE010000288.1:0-7164 GCA_964237295.1 uncultured Flavihumibacter sp.
CAATCTCATATATAAGCTCTACTCCTGACTTAGCTGCTTTAGTGCCAAAAATATCCAGCACATCTTCAATACAGGAACGCAAATTAAAGTCTTCTTCTTCCAGGTCAAGACTACCGGATTCAATCTTGGAAAAATCCAGGATATCATTGATCACATTAAGCAGGGTCTCGCCACAGGATGTTATGGTGTCGGTATATTGCCGTTGTTGTTCTGTAAGGATCGTTTCAGACAGTAGTGAAGACATACCTATCACTCCATTCATCGGGGTCCTTATCTCGTGACTCATCGTTGCCAGGAAAATGCTTTTAGCCTTGTTTGCCTGGTCGGCAAACAAACGCTCTTTCTCAGCTTCAAGGTAGGCATTCTCAGCATGTTTTTTGGATATTCGCAGTTCCTGGTTGGAATGTTCCAATGCTTTTTCATTCTGTTGTTTTTCAAGGTGCAAAAGGGCTTCTTTTTGCAGCCTGCCCATTTCCATTGTCTGGCCTATCTGGATCTCGCTGTATTTTTTTAACTGGTAACTCCATAGCCCGCAAACAAAAAATATAAAACCGGTTAGGCAAAGATGGATGGCGAATGTTTCAAGGTCAAGCGCATCGAGCTGCGTAAAATATATGTTTCCATAGCCCGCACCCTGTAAAGTATTAAAAATGGTATGATGTAATATCACCACAATAAGCATGGGGATCTGTAATTTCCAGTTCTGATAGGTTATCAGTACCACGCTGCCTATAAATGCAAAGAAATGCACTTCAAACAGTCCGTGCATCTGGTAAATATACTGGGCCATAAAAATACCCAGTATGGTACTGAGAACATATTGATAAAGATTGGAATGAGGCAAAACAAATTTGGTGGTGTAGTAAGCCAGCAACGAAATTCCACCCGCTGCAATGGCCAGCAGCCAGGTATCGTAACGGTAGGCAAAGATTAAACCTATTACAAAATAGCTGGCAAGGAAATAATTCATCAATCTGTCGGATCGCAGCTTTACTTCTTGTTTAAGAGATGCTTTCAGTTGCTCTTCTTCCTTATGGATAAAAGTATTCATTGCAGGTAATCTGTTTAATGGCGTGGAATGATACAACCATAAGCTGTTAAAGCATATTGGTTGAAAACAGGATCGGGTTTTTGTTGAAGCAGGGAATCAAGCGCCATTGCTGCGTAATTGGTTTTCTTGTCGGAGCAATACCTGCTTTTATTATAATTTCCCCTGTAGTATAATTGTTGCCGGGCATCTATTATAACCGCCTGTGGTGTTGAGTAAACACCGCATTGTGCCGCAACGGAAGTGTCGAAAAGAACAGGTAATTTCAATTGGTAAAAATCCTGCATTTCTTTTACGGTATGATGATCTTTGCTAACGGGCACTATTACGAAGTTTACTTTATTACCATAAGTTTTAACCAAAGACCTGAAATGAGCCACATTGAATTTAGAGCAGGGGCAATCCGGGTTAAAGAAATGCAGCAGCACAGGCCTGCCATTACTTAAATTGATAGTTGAAGCGATATTTATCCGTTGACCCGGATGTACATTAACATAGTTATCAGGTACAGGAGTGGGTAAATTATACACCCATTCCATGTGCCAGAACAGGCTGATCATTCCAGCAGATAAAATGAACAGCCATACTATCACAAACCCTTTTTTCATTTTCATTTTTTATAAAACGCTGATATTTTATGATTAGTCTGTTTTTGTTATTTTTGACAAAAATTAACAGGCCTGTAAGTGGATATGCTGATTCGGACGGAAGATACTTTGGTGGTTAAAATCAGTATTATCCTAACTTGTGCTACTTGTAATGATCAGTTTGAAGAAAACTTTCAAAGTCTTAATTAAGTAACCGTAACCAATCAAATGCGAAAAATTACTATCATAGCTGTAAGTTTATTGTCTGTTTCAACTGCTTACTTGTCTGCTCAAGACGGGAAAGCAGTCAATAACAAAACGGTTTGTTCAACACCCATACCATCAAGGTTCCCGGCAATCGCCGGCCATAAGAAAACCGCTGTAAATTTTTCGAAGAAGTCCTGCTGCAAAGGCGTTATGTTAATTATGCAATAACACATTCGCTATCAGCGTCAGCAGTCAGCTTTCAGGAGGAACCTTTGACAGCATTTATATGTGATTATATACTTGGTTTCTCAATAGTTTAATTGAAAAGAAATAAATTAACTTGTAAACATATTAGGGCCACAGTAAAATATAATCCGGTATAAAGGATAATTAAATGAGGATAAAAAAAATAAGTACAATTATTTTTATTGCATTACTGGTTGCTTTGGTTGGTTGCAAGCAGCATGAAAAACCTGATTCGTTACCGGTGGTTTTAAAGGAGGCTGCGACTGATACAACCAGGGAAATTGTTGCTGATGCTATGGTCCGCATACCCGGTGGCAGTTTTCAGATGGGAACGGATGACCCCGCATTCGCTGATGCGCAACCTGTGCATAAAGTGACTGTAAACAGTTTTTTTATGGATGAACATGAAGTAACCAATGAGGAGTTTGAAAGGTTTGTAAAAGCAACCGGTTATGTAACAATAGCAGAGCGGAAATTAGATCCGAAAGATTTCCCAACCGTGTCTCCTGAAAGCCTTGTTCCGGGTTCGGCGGTTTTTACGGCTCCTGGTCAGCCTGTAACTTTAGATGATCCGTTGCAATGGTGGAAGTATGTGCCTGGTGCAAGCTGGCATCATCCAAAGGGTCCGCAGAGTGGTATAGAAAAGCTTGAAAATTACCCGGTAATACATGTTAGTTATGAAGATGCCCTGGCTTATGCCAACTGGGAAGGCAAGAGATTACCTACAGAAGCTGAATGGGAATATGCGGCCCAGGGTAATAAACCCGGTCAAAAATATTATTGGGGTAATGAATTAAAACCGGGAGGCAAATGGATGGCGAATATTTTCCAGGGTGATTTTCCTGCTAAGAATACGGGCGAAGATGGATTTATTGGGATAGCTCCTGTAAAGTCATTTGCACCGAACGCTTACGGATTGTATGATATGGATGGCAATGTATGGGAATGGTGCAGTGATTTTTACCGGCCGGATTATTACGAAAAAAGCCCTGTAAATAATCCCAGTGGTCCTGCTGATAGTTATGATCCGGATGAGCCCAATGCTGTAAAACGTGTTCAGCGTGGTGGCTCCTTTCTTTGCAGTGATCAGTATTGTATCCGTTACCGGCCGGGTAGCCGGGGCAAAGGTGAAGTGAACAGCGGCTCTGATAATCTCGGATTCAGGTGTGTGAAGGATGCGGGAACTTCCAGATAAGTTATTTAGAAATTCATTCAGCAAACACAATAAAATGGGCCATAAGAAAATCCTGCTTATTTTTCTGATAAACTGTGCCTTTAACAGCTATCTGTATGCGCAGTTACCGCGCACAATTGCTTTTAATAAAATTCCCGGCGTAAAGCCACGCAATGTTATCTTCATCCTGGCTGATGACCACCGTTATGATTTTATGGGCTTCACCGGCAAAGTTCCCGGACTGGAAACGCCTAACATGGACCGGCTTGCAAAAGAAGGCGCTCATCTTGCTAACGCTTTTGTTACCACATCCCTTTGTTCTCCCAGCAGGGCTTCCATCTTAACCGGACAATACGCCCATACCCATACCGTTGTTGATAACCAGTCACCGGCTCCGGCCAGTTTAATTTATTTTCCGCAGTACCTGCAGCAAGCCGGGTATCAAACGGCATTTCTTGGCAAGTGGCATATGGGCGGTGAAACCGATGCTCCCCGGCCCGGCTTTAATTACTGGGCAAGCTTCAGGGGACAGGGTGTTTACTACAATCCCCTGCTAAACATAAACGGAAAGCATATTCAATACAAAGACAGCACTTACATTACCGACCTGCTTACCGACCTTTCCCTGGAATGGCTCAGGAAAAGAGATAAGAATAAACCGTTCTTTCTTTACCTGTCGCACAAGGCGGTGCATGAAAGAGAAGCGCCTGCCAAACGTGATGTGGACCACTATAAAAATTTATCTTTTCAATATCCCGTTTCCATGTATACCACCGCAACACCAGACAGCAAAAAATATACAAGGGGAACGCAGGCTGATGCCAGCCAGTATACTTTTAACAATAAAGATATTCCGAACTGGGTTCGTGCACAAAGACATAGCTGGCATGGTGTTGACTATATGTATAACGGATCGATCAGCTTTGATGAGTTTTACCAACGCTACCTGGAAGTGCTTCTCGGCGTTGATAACAGCATTGGCCGGGTACTGGCCTATTTAAAAGAAAATGGGCTGGATAAAGAAACACTGGTTATTTATATGGGTGATAACGGTTTTGCTTTCGGTGAACATGGGCTGATAGACAAAAGGCAGGCTTACGAAGAATCAATGCGGGTGCCGCTTTTAGCACGTTGTCCTGATGTAATTAAACCGGGAACTGTAGTTAAGCAAATGGTGCTTAACCTTGATATAGCTCCCACGATCCTGGAAATGGCAGGCATTCAAAAGCCTGCCCAGATGCAGGGCAAATCTTTCCTGCCTTTATTAAAAGGCCAGTCACCAACCTGGCGCGACAGGATGTTTTATGAATATTACTGGGAGAACGCTTTTCCCCAAACCCCTACGCAATATGCTGTTCGTACGAATCAATATAAATTCATCCGCACCCAGGGCGTCTGGGATATTGACCAGTTATTCGATATACAAAAAGATCCTTACGAAGTCAACAACCTGATCAGGGATCCGCAGCACCAGGAAATTGCCAAACAGCTGAATAAAGAATTATGGGAATGGCTGGACCAATCTAACGGGTTGCAGATTCCGCTGAAGAAAATAAATGAAAGGAAGAATGACCATTTGTATCAGGATACCTGGTGAGCAATATTTTCTATTAGTTGTTCTAACCGTTTTTAACCGCGGAGAAAGGCCGGAGAAGAAGAGGTTACCCAGAGGATGTCCTCTGTGTAACCTCTTCTTCTTCTCCGGCCTTTCCTTCGTGGTTAAAAAAAACTGGAAATCATTTTTTCTTATCAACCGTATAAGAAATCATTTTCTTTACTTTTCCATCCTCAAGTTCATAAAGGTCGCAGTAATACATGTGTATCATCTTCTCGTCCTTTCCGGTGCATTCCACATAACCATCAATCGCAACGGTGTCACCTTCTGCAATAACATGATCCTGAGTGCAAGTAATGATTTTCATACTCGAATCACCAGTGAACATTTGTTTAATCGTTTCTTTGCCCTGATAAACTTTATCACCAAGCATATGCCATTCGATAGCATCGGCAAAGTAATTAAGAATGGTATCAACATCACTTCTTGTAAAAGCATCCGCTACCTGTAAGGTTATTTCTTTGTTGTTCATAAAAGTAATTTTACGTTGAGATATAATTGTTTGCTATAACAAACATACGTTCCATCTCACTTTTTTATACGGGTCACTTTTGACAATAAAGAGGATGTTTGCGACAGGATCACGGCATACCATGTTCCCTTATACCTCACCGATAATCGCTGATAACATAACAAGCTTCAGGCACTTGGAATAATAACTTCAACCTACACTTTTATTTTTTCCGGCTCCAGGGGCCTTTCATTAGGATCTACATCAATTTCTATAATGGCCGGCTTTTTAGAATTGAATGCTTTGCTTAACGTAGCAGCTATTTCGTCAGGTTTGGTGCACCTGTATCCTTCAGCCCCACATGCTTCGGCGATCTTGGTAAAATCAATAGGGAACAATTCGCAGCCATAATCGGGGTTTCCCAGATCTTCCTGCTCAAACTTATCCATGGCTAACAGGTTGTTTTTAAAAATAACCACTTTTACGGGTAAATTGTAAAAAACCGCAGTAGCCAGTTCACCCATAAGCATGGTAAAGCCTCCATCTCCGACCAGTGCCACACATTGTCGTTCGGGGTAGGCTACCTGCGCTGCAATAGCGTATGGCAGGCCGGGCGCCATGCTTGCCAGGTTTCCGCAGACGGCAAGTTGCTGATCAGGCTTTAACTGCCAGTGCCGGGCACTGAAAACTGTATGTGCCCCGGTGTCAATGGATATGATAGCATTGTCTTTCAACAAACGGCTAACCTGTGAAACCAGGTATTGCGGTTTGATAGGAGTGGCTTTGCTGTTTTCCAGTTTTGCGAGTGTTTTTTTCCACTCAGTCATCCTGCTTTGTGCAAGTGCGAGAAAACTACGGCTTGAATGATATTTTAATTTTGGAAGCAAAGCTTTAAGAGTGGCTTGTACATCACCGCTAAGTCCGATATCTATGGCATACCTCAGGCCGATACGTTTTGGATTCCTGTCAATTTGGATAGCCTTGGCTGCACCCGGCTGAGGATAATATTCCAGGTAAGGCATATTGCTCCCCAAAATGAGGAGCGTATCACATTCCTCCATCATTTGTTTGGAAGGCAATGTTCCCAAATGGCCGATACCACCCGTAGTAAAAGGTGAATCATCAGGTAGAACTGCCTTGCCCAATAAGGCTTTTGCAACAGGTGCGCCTAATTTTTCGGCGATCTGTTTTACTTCTTCTCTGGCATTCAAAGCCCCGCGGCCGGCCAGTATCATTATTTTAGAACCTGAATTGAGTAGTTCGGCTGCTTTATTTAATTCATCATCGGAAGGAACATCTATCCTGGGTAAAAAGGCGGCAGACCCGGTAAGATGACCTGCCTTCCTGGAAGGCTTGTCTTCACTAAGCGGCTTTTGCTGGGTGTCTGTAGATACGGTAACATGCGCCAGGCCCGGAGAAGTAAGCGCCGTGCGGCATGCAAGGTCTACCACAGTTTGAGCATGTAAAGGACCGGTTATTTCCTGGTTGTAAACGGTGATGTCCTGTAACATCTTTACAGTATCCACTTCCTGTGTAAACTGTGTTCCTAACAGATCGTGATTGATGATACCTGTAATTGCGATCACGGGCACCTGCTCCATTGCGGCATCATACAATCCGTTCATTAAATGAACGGCTCCTGGTCCGGTAGTAGCGATACAGGCACCTAATTTACCGGTATATTTGGCATAACCGCTGGCCATAAAAGCGGCAGCTTCTTCATGCCTTACTGTAATAAACCTGATTTTATCTTTATGCTTTCTAAGCGCTTCAATAATGGGGTTTACTCCATCCCCAATAATGCCGAAGATCACTTCCACTTTCCAGTCTATTAAT
>CAXSIE010000289.1:0-4278 GCA_964237295.1 uncultured Flavihumibacter sp.
CGTGTTATCACCCTTTTTAAATAACGGTCATGGCATTCAATAAATAATTTATAACTTTCATTAAGTGCCGCAATGAGAAACAAACCGAAGGGCCATGTATAATATTCATAAAACTTTACAGCATCATTTTGGGTACCCGGTTTTTCGGCTTAATCAGGAAGAGATTATCAATACGGTACTGGATAAAAAAGATGCGGTTGTATTGATGCCTACCGGTGGAGGGAAATCCATTTGTTACCAGTTACCGGCTTTATTGCTTGATGGCGTTACCATCGTTATCTCACCATTGATCGCACTGATGAAAGACCAGGTGGATGCGTTGCGTGTAAATGGCGTTGCGGCTGCTTACCTCAATTCTACGTTATCTTCCTCCGAACAGGAAAATATTTCCCGGCAGTTGCTTAATAATAAATTGAAGCTGCTGTACCTCGCCCCGGAACGCTTGTTAGGCGGAAGTCAGTTTATCCAATTCTTAAAGCAGGTTAAAGTCTCTTTGTTTGCCATTGATGAAGCGCATTGCATCAGCCAGTGGGGGCATGATTTCAGACCCGAGTATCTTATCCTGGGAGAATTGAAAAAACAGTTTCCCGATATTCCGCTGATAGCACTGACTGCAACGGCGGATACGCTTACAAAAAAAGACATCATAGCCAAACTCGGACTAGACAATTTTAGCTTGTTTGAGAATAGTTTCAACAGGCCTAATATTCATTATTATGTAAAGACCAAAAATAATTATTTCGATCAGCTGGCTGGTTACCTGCATGAACATAAAGAAGATAGCGGTATTATTTATTGCTTATCGCGGGCATCCACTGAAAAACTCGCAGAGGACCTTGAAAAGGCGGGTTTTAAAGCTGCAGCTTATCATGCGGGGTTGGAAAAAAATATCAGGGAACAACGGCAGGATAAATTTTTACGCGATGAAGTAAAGATCATTGTAGCAACGATTGCTTTTGGTATGGGAATAAACAAGAGCAATGTAAGATTTGTGATACATGCAGATATGCCCAAGAACCTGGAAGGCTATTACCAGGAAACAGGACGTGCCGGAAGAGATGGTATAAAAAGCGATGCTATTCTTTTTTATAGTAGTGGTGATGTGATGAAATTAAAAAACTTTGCCAACGTGGAAGGCAATCCGGAACAGAGCCGCATCATGCTGAAAAAGTTAGATCAGATGGCAGCATTTTGCGAAATACGAAGCTGTAGAAGAAAATACTTACTAAACTATTTTACGGAACAGGCGCCGGAGTACTGCGGAAGCTGCGACATCTGTTTAAGTGATTTTGAAAAAGCTGATGCTACTATCGAAGCCCAGAAAATTTTAAGCGCCGTTACCCGTTTACAGGAACGTTATGGCATCAACTATATCATTGACTTTCTGAGGGGAAGCAGCGTAATCAAGGAAGACCAGCGAGCTATAAAAACATTCGGTATAGGTAAAGATATCAGTAAAGACCAGTGGAGGTTGTATATTAAAGACATGCTTCAGCTGGGATACCTGGTGCAATCGCAGGGTGAATATCCTGTTCTCAGGCTGAATGAAAAAAGCTGGCGGATATTAAAAGGCGAGGAGCGCCTGCAGCTAGTTGTATCGGTTAAAGAAAAGAAAGAAGTGGTATTAAAACAACAGGCAGTAGCCCCGGCCTTTCCTTTATTATTACAGGAATTAAAACAGCTCCGGCAAAATTTAGCCCGACAGGAAAATATTCCTCCGTACCTGATTTTTTCAGATGTTACCCTGGTAGAACTTTCCACTTACCTGCCTTTGAACCTTATTGAGCTTGCTAAAATTTCAGGATTTGGAAATGTAAAACTTACAAAATACGGGGCGGTATTTCTCAACGCCGTGAAAACATACTGCCATGAGCACATGCTTTCTTCGCAGATCCATTTAAAATACCCGAAGCGCCAACGTGCCGCTAAACCGGAGCAGGAAAAATCTGAAACCAAACGCTATAGCCTGCAACTTTTTCGTGAAGGAAAAACGCCTGAAACCATCGCTGCCATGCGCGAAATAACAATCAGCACCGTGGAAAATCATCTTGCATTTTTTATCAGGACCGGCGAACTGGACGTTCATGAACTGGTGCCAAAAGAAAAAGTACACATCATTTTAAAAGAAGTACAGGTTATGGAAGGGCTGGCACTGGCTCCTGTAAAACAAAAATTAGGCGAGCATATTTCTTATGGTGAGATAAGAGCCGTATTGAACTACTGGGAATGGATGAGGGAGGCCGGAATTGAGATTTAAAACAATATGTGCGGCTGTTTTATCTAAACTTAAACTTTTATAACCACGGAGAAAAAGCCGGAGCGGAAGAAGAGATTACACAGAGGACGACTCTGTGTAACCTCTTCTTTTACTCTGGCGTTTCCTCCGTGGTTATAAAAAACCTACAATTCAAAACATAATTCCATTACAGAAGTGTAGCCTCATAACTTATATCAGTATTAAGCAACTTGGAAATAGGGCAGTTCTCCTTGGCATCCTTCGCAGATTCTTCAAATTTTTCTTTGGTTATTTCCGGCACTTTAGCTTTTACAGTTAAATGAGATTTTGTTACAGCTCCATTTTCAAAAGTAATATCACACTTTGTTTCTATCTCATCTGCTGTAAATCCGGCTTTATTTAAACCAAAACTTAGTGCCATGGTAAAGCATCCTGCATGTGCTGCAGCTACCAGTTCTTCCGGATTGGTTCCAACTCCCTGTTCAAATCTTGATTTGTATGAATACTGAGTTTTATCTAAAACAGTACTCTGAGTGGTAAGGTTTCCGGTACCCTCTTTTCCTGAGCCGTTCCAAACGGCAGTTGCGTTTCTTATCATATTTAAATTTTTATAGTCAACAAATATACTTTCTATCTGGTTGATGAAGAAGCGGAAATTTTATGATTATAAAGTGATAATATTGAATTTTATTTAGAATATGACTATAGACCAGATTGCCAGGCAATTTATTGATGGAATGCTTCAAACGAGCTTACCGGAATACATAGCTGTTTTTTTTGGCATTGCCAGCGTTTGGTATTCAAAAAAGGAAGACATTCTTGTGTACCCGGTAGGCCTTGTCAGCACTATCATTTATACATATCTCAGCCTAAACGGCCACCTTTTTGGCGAAGCCAGCGTAAACCTTTTTTATACAATCATGAGTATATATGGCTGGATTTTATGGACAAGGAAAGACCTGAAGCAGCATCCTCTTTTAATTATCACCCGCTCTTCTTCACAGGAATGGATATTTCAACTATCATTTTTTGCAGCGATGTATGGAACTATTTTTATATCATTGACACTCCTCAAAAAATATTTTGCTCCCGGCGCCATACCCTGGGCTGATGCGCTGGCCTCTGCCACCGCATACACCGGAATGTGGCTGATGGCAAAAAAAAAGCTGGAAAGCTGGTACTGGTGGGTCGCTACCAACATGGCTTCCATTCCTTTATATTTTGTAAAAGGCTATGTTTTTACCAGCCTTTTTTATTTCATCCTGCTGATTATGGCGTTTTGGGGATTGGCAGCATGGAAAAAAAAACTGGCAACCGTTTCTTTGTCCCCCTAATATTAATCAGCCATTCCATTATTCACCAATGAAGAAAATTGTTATTATAGGTCCTGAATCCACAGGTAAAAGCACCCTGGCAATGCAACTGGCTCAGCACTACCAGTCAGAGTGGGTGGAGGAATATGCACGCAGTTACCTGTTGAAGAATGGAACAAGTTATAATTACGATGATTTACTTACCATAGCTAAAGGCCAGCTGATGCTGGAAGAAGAAGTATCGAATAACTCTAAGAGAAGCCTGCTTTTTATTGATACGGATATGTATGTAATGAAGGTTTGGTGTGAATTTGTTTTTTCAAATTGCCATACCTGGATCCTTGACAAAGTAGTGGAAAAGAAATATGATATATACTTGCTTTGCAACACCGATCTTCCCTGGGTAAAAGATAAATTAAGGGAATACCCGGATCTGAAAAACAGGCAATTACTGTATCATATGTATAAAGACATTATGATTAATCAATCTGTTCCCTGGGTTGATATTTATGGAAACAACTTCCAAAGATTAAACAAAGCTATTGAAGGCATTAACAAACACCTTTTATGAACTACGTTTGTTATGAAATCAGGTTATAATTTCTATTCATGTTCTTCATAAAAAAACATCCGGTAATCTTATTTTTATCAGCATGGTTTTTATTAAACCTCTTACAGGCCGGCACTACCGGGTTATTTGATGATGAAGCTTATTACTGGGTTTCTTCC
>CAXSIE010000289.1:4288-7150 GCA_964237295.1 uncultured Flavihumibacter sp.
TGCATGGGGATACTTTGACCATCCTCCCATGATCGCTCTTTTTATCAGGGCGGGTTATTTTCTGTTCCATAACGAATTAGGGGTACGTTTATTTATTGTAACATGCAGCACCATCTCAATAGGAATTATATATACGTTACTGCCCCGGAAAAATGATCGTTTGTTTTATGCCATTACCTGTTCTATAGCAGTATTACAAATTGGCGGCATCATTGCAGTACCTGACATTCCCCTGATTTTTTTTATCGCATTGTTTTTTCTTGTTTACAAAAGGTTTTGCAGTAACATGTCATGGTTGAATGTATTCTTTCTCGGCATTGTAATGGCGCTAATGCTTTATACGAAGTACCACGCCATCCTCATTATTTTTTTTACATTTATGTCCAATCCAAAACTGGCACTCAGGTACCAGGCATATACTGCTGCATTTATTGCCGCCACCTTATTCATCCCTCATTTATACTGGCAGTACACGCATGAATTTCCTTCACTATATTATCACCTTATTGAAAGAAACGCTACCAGTTACAAAGTTTCATTTACCCTGGAATATTTACTCGGACAAATCCTGATTGCCGGTCCCTTTATGGGCTGGTTAATTATATGGGCAGCCTTTAAATACAAACCTCGTGATACCTTTGAGAAAGCTTTACAATATTCCCTTACAGGAATTTATGTACTGTTTTTAATAAGCACCATAAAAGGAAGGGTGGAAGCAAACTGGACTGTTCCTGCTTTTATCCCGCTTATTATTTTAAGCCACCAGTTCTTGATGAATAACCAGAAATGGCAGCGCATTTTAATAAGGTCCCTGCCAGCTACATTAGTGCTGGTAATGGTGTTAAGAATTTATATGATGCTTGATATAAAGGCGCTTAAATTTATTTCTAAAGATGAGTTCCATAATAATAAGGCGTGGGCGAAAAGTATTTATGTAAAAACAAAAGGACTGCCCCTGGTTTTCGTTGATTCTTATCAATACGCATCCAAATACTGGTTCTATACCGGCGTACCGGCGCTTTCTTTAAATACATCTTACGGCCGCAGAAACAATTTCAACTTCTGGCCGGTAGAAGATTCATTACTCGGCAGGAAGGTAGCTGCATTATCCCCGGATAATTTTGCTTATTATAATGACAGTATTATTACCCCCCTGGGAACCACAGGAATGCTGATAGTAGATTCCTTTTATTCTTTTTCAAAACTTAATATAACTTCTCCTGACAAAATTGAAGTGGTGAATGGAATTGTTCGTGATTGTAAGTTGAAGTTTACCCTTGAGAAAGCGTATATTAAAATATTTCAATCTCCAAAATTTTACTTTTCCACCGTTGACCTAGTAATAATGAATGATGAAAATATTAAGCCCAGTTTCCCGACCAGCATACTGTTATCGGCAATCATAACAACACGGCAGACCATCATCACCAGCTTTAAAGTAAACCTGCCTAAAGGAGCGTATCTTGCCAGATATTCTTTGCCTACCTCACTTGTAACGGATCCTTCCTTAAACAGTAATACAATAAAGTTAGATGTGCATTAAAGTTATGGTTCTTAACTGAAGAGTATTTCATAACATCTAGCAATTAATTAATGATTTTAATTATATCGGGGTCTCTTCTAAGGTTATTCATCTGTCGGAGAATCCAGGGATATTTTGCGTACACATACAATGAAACCGGCCTCACCGCATATCTTTTTGGGTTAGGCAGGCAGGCCGCTATCATGGCAGACTCCTGGCGGCTTAATTTTACTGCCGGTTTTTTAAAATTACTTTGTGCGGCAGCTTCTATTCCAAAAATACCTTTTCCCATTTCAACAACATTCAGGTACATTTCAAGAATCCTTTTCTTACCCCAGATCAGCTCTATCATAAAAGTAAAATACATTTCAAATCCTTTCCTGATCCAGCTTCTGCCCTGCCATAAAAAAACATTTTTTGCAACCTGCTGACTAATGGTACTTGCTCCACGAACACGATTTGGTTTTTTCTTATTATAAGCCATTGCTTTTTCTATGCTCTTCCAGTCAAAACCATTATGATCAGCAAATAACTGGTCTTCTGCCGAGATAACCGCTAATTTAGCGGTAACAGGAATTTCGTTCCATGTAACATAATCGCGATGTAACCCATTTCCTGTTATAAAACTTATAAGCTGTGTAAGCGTAATCGGAGGATTGATCCATTTTAAAGCAATCAGGTACACTAAATGCAAAATGAATGCGATGAGAAAAATTCTTTTAATAACCTTCCAGGCACGGGATGATGCTTTTTTCTTCTTCTTCATAATTACAGAATTCCGCTGCAATATTATTCATATTTTTTTGCCTGGATCAACGAATATATTCAATGATGAATTTTAAGTGCTGACACCGCAGGCAACAGCAATTCTTATGTCAACAACATCGGAGGAGGATGTAGCATTATTAAAAAGGCTTAAGCTTCTCAGTCATATGAATGTACTCAACAATATATTTTTTGCCATTACGGTTGTTAACTTTATGCAGGCGGTTTAATAAATAACCAACACCTGCAACACCCAGTGATATACCTAAGCTTTTAAGATTTTCCCGGTCTGTTACAGGCTGATTTAAATATTTCCCATTAACCACGTTAAGTCCTGCATATCCAAGTCCGCCTATCATCAGCAGGCTTCCGTCTTTAATGAATCCGAATGATTCGCGATTTTTAAAAACAACCGTCTCAATATCTTTATAATGTATACCCGCTACATAGCTTCCCAAGGTATCCACGCTGGCAACGCCCCATTGGTTGGGAACAGCCCTGATATCAAACTCTCTGACAAACACAGAGTCATTTCTTACAGCATTTATTACTCCCGCAATATAATTTCCATATAT
>CAXSIE010000290.1:0-1859 GCA_964237295.1 uncultured Flavihumibacter sp.
GGGAAAACTCTTATAACCTTTACGACCTTTCGGCCGTTAATGCCGGCCAGCAGCAATTTACAGACATTAACACGGCACAATACGAATTCACAAGCGTGGGAAAAGCCATCAGTAATGAGATCAACGTAAATACCTATGCCAGCCGGGAAGATATCAGCGCTGCATATGTTCAGATAAAATTCATGCTTTCAAAGGACCTGCAGGTACTTGGCGGAATGAGAGCAGAACACACCGATCAACATTACAATACCGTAATGGATTCCACATTTGATAAAAAAGATGGTCATATCTGGTACACCGATTTGTTACCAGGCGTTCATTTTAAATACAGTCTTGATGCAAAACAAAGCCTGCGTTTGTCATATTTTAGAAGTCTCAGCCGTCCGGGCTTTTTTGAAGTCACGCCCTATAACCGCCAGGATGAATATTACAATCAGAAAGGCAATCCTGATTTAAAACACACCACAGCAGATAACCTTGATTTCAGGTATGAGTATTTTCCAACAAATACTGATCAGATACTGGCCGGTGTATTCTACAAAAGAATATACAATCCGGTAGAATATGGCCTGCCAACAAGAGCGCAACCACATGAAGCAGTAGCTTTAATGCCATATAACTTTGGCAACGCAACCAACTACGGTTTTGAAGCGGTATATATTAAATACATTGGCAAATTCGGTATCAACGTTAATTATACTTACACGCAATCAAAGATAACTACCACTAAATCTTACCGGCTTTTTAATAATGCCAGCAATTCTGATACTACTACCACGTTGAACCAGACGAGGCCATTGCAGGGCCAGGCCAATCATGTGGGTAATGTGGCCTTATTGTATAAGAATGGAAAAATTGGTCTGGATGCGCAACTGGCTTTTGTATATACCGGTGAAAGGATCATACAGGTTTCACCTTATTATGGTCTTGATGTATGGCAAAGGCCTTATAACCAGCTTGATTTTTCTTTAGAGAAAAAAATAGCTAAGCGGTTATTCTTCTATACAAAGATCAACAACCTGATTAATTCAAAAACCAATGTGATCATCAAACAGCCTTATATTAAAGATGGTACGCCCGGCCAGCTTTCAGAACAAGATGATTACAGCAGCATTTTTGTACAAAGAGATATCTACAAACGTTCCTACCTGTTCGGTATTCGTTTTAAATTATAAACTTTCTATAAATTATAATGATGAAAAAGTGTTTACAAATTATAACGATTGCAATAATGATTCTTACTGTTATAAGCAGTTGTAAAAAAATAACGGAAGAGCACCGGGATCTATATCAATACATCCCGTCGCCGGCTTCACCTATTAGCGATGCAGCGCCTTTATGCGGCAATGTAAAGGGTACCATGCTTGCCGGCAAAACATATACGGTAAGCTGCGATCTTTATGTGCAGGCAACTGACACCCTGGTGATTCAACCGGGTGCGCGTGTTAACTTTACAAAAGGTGCAGGCATCATAGTAAAGGGTTCCTTCTTTTCTTTAGGTACAAAAGAAGCGCCCATTTATTTAACGGTAGCCGATCTTGTTAAAACAGATCAGCCGGTAATCAATTATAAAGCCGGTAATGACTCGGCGTTTTCAGGAAGATGGAAAGGCGTGTTGGGAGACGCTACCTGTGCCTATATGGTATTTAAATGGACACACCTTGAATATTGCGGCGCTACGTTGAATAGTGGCGGTTCAACTGCATACACAGTGCTGGGCTTAACAGGCAGTGATCCCTCTTATGCTGCTTATTTCTCCAATCCTGCCGGCTATTTTGTTTTCGAAGATTCATGGATCTATGGTACGGTGGACGACGCCATCCGGATCTCCGGAGCAGGTGGTAAGTTTGCTATCTTAA
>CAXSIE010000290.1:1869-7140 GCA_964237295.1 uncultured Flavihumibacter sp.
GCACGTTTGAAAAATGCGGTAAAATAGGTGGTGATGTGCTGAACATCAAAAGTGGGGCACCGGCGATATGGCTTACAATTTTTTTATTGGGGATGCTACAAACGGTTTAAAAGCATCCGATAAAGGAAGCGGGCCGGGTATACTTAAATGCAATATCAGGATGTATAACA
Source organism: uncultured Flavihumibacter sp. (assembly GCA_964237295.1). Classification (GTDB taxonomy): domain Bacteria; phylum Bacteroidota; class Bacteroidia; order Chitinophagales; family Chitinophagaceae; genus JADCRZ01. The sequence goes on from CAXSIE010000290.1 coordinate 2,040, forward strand.
ATACGATCATCAATGGAGGATACCGGCAGGCCAAAACCGGCAGAGGAGGCTCCATTAACTTTGAAGAAGGAGCCAGAGGAATGGCTTTTAATAACCTTATTGTAAACTGTAAATTCGGCCTGAGAATATTGAGCAATGTAGCAGCAGATACCGGTTATTTATACAACGATCATTACGGTTATAATTATTACTGGGCAGACAGTGTAAGTGTTGCCAACCAGATATATCCTACAACTTATATTACAAAGCCGGTTGCTACTGATTACCCGGCACCTTCATCATATCTATCAGATGCCTTTAATTATTTAAGTAATACAGGGTATGATGGAACCATAGCGGTTCAGAAAGGAAACCCGCTCTTTTTCAATTATGCCTTACCTGTTACAGGTGGTTACCGCCTGCAGGATATTACTGCAGTTGGAAATTTCAAGTTCAGCTTACAGCCTTCTTCGCCCTGCAGTGGTAAAGGTTTTACAGGTTTTACGCCGTTACAACTGATACCGCAGCACCCGGTATACGGGGTAACAGATTATACACAACCGGGTATCGATATAGGTTGTTACCAGTCAAATGGAAACGGCAATAGTCATTGATCATTGTCTTGCCCAATGTTTTGCTATCGGCAGCATCGGGTTAGGAATAGTAGAAACAACAATGATTATTGTTAACAGTATTAAAAGTTTGAAGAAACCTACGTGAAAACTTTATTTACTTTTATTTTTTTTGTATCAGGATGGTCTCTTACTGCCCAGGATTGCAAAGTTTCCGCAGGAACCAAAACATTGTATACACCTCAACAGGTAACATACACCAATGTTCCTGCAGGTTATAAACCTGTATTTATAAATTATGTGGGTCGGCACGGAGCCCGGCACCTGACCAAGGATCTTAATAGTACGCTTGCTTATAAACTGCTGGTAAAAGCTGACAGCGTTCATGCTTTAACTGAAGAAGGAATTAAGCTTAAGAAAATGGTTGAATTGCTTCGGAGTATCGAAGCGCCCTCATTAAAATCAATTTCACAAAGAGGAAAGAACGAGTTGCAGTCAATTGCAGAACGGATGGTTAAGAATAACAGCAGTATTTTAAATCAGCCATCTTTAAATATAAATGTTCAGATAACGAAAGAAGTCCGTACCGCACAAAGCGCGGATTCTTTTTTGAAAGGACTACATGATGATGTCCATACTTCCGCCATCAGGAAAAGAATTGATGACACTGCCTTGCGTTTCTACGACTTATCACCGGCTTATGTAGCTTTCGAAGAAAAAGGTGAATGGAAAAAAGAGCTGTTCAACATCCGGTCAGCACAAGATATTAAAGAAGCCGGTTTGCAAAAATTTCCTGATCAATTTTTTACTAAAGCCTTTAAAATGTCTGCCAAGGATTTGGAAGATTTTTGTAAAGACATTTATGGTTTCGCATCCATCATTCCTTCCATTTCATTTGAAGTGGAACAAGCGGGTATACATCTTTCAGATTTAAATTTTGCTTCTTTATTTACCTGTAAACAATTAGCCGCATTAAGTAAGTTAGATGAAGCGGAAGATTTTCTATTGAAGGGTCCGGGCCGGGATACAATGGGTATACAGGTAATGATTGCTGTTCCGTTATTAGTTCAGTTTATCAATACCTCAGACGAATTCACTAAAAAAACTACGCCTTCCATAGAGCTTCGTTTTGCTCATGCGGAAACCATTGCGCCTTTTGCTGCTTTGATGCAAACTGTTCCTGCCAGTAAGGGTGTTTATAAAACTGAAGACTTCAATAAGTCATGGAAGGCTGATCAGATCGTTCCTTTAAGCGCTAACATACAGTGGATATTTTATAAAAATGAAAATACTGATGATTACCTGGTGAAGTTCCTGCTCAATGAAAAAGAAGTGGCGCTTAAAGGCTTAAGCACCAAAATGTTTCCATTTTATCACTGGAATGATGTAAGAAAATTTTATACAGATCTGCTTGGCAGGTTAAATGTATCATTAACCGACCATATGGATGTTTATCTGCATAACCTGAAATAATAAGTGAAAGCATGCTCTTATTATTAATGAACAGGATCAATATGCAACGCTGCCTCAGGTTTTAGGTATTGAATTACATGGAATATTTAAGCTGATAAAATTCATACCGGCTTAAAAATTTTCCGCAGCCGGGTAAACTGGTAAAAATCTTTCATAAATAATCCCGTCATCACTATAGCGTTCGCTTAATTTTATATTAATTTCAAATCTGTTTTACTTAATTCTTATCTCCTAATAACAGTTACATGTTAAAAGATCATATGTTCAAATATTATGCGCTCGTTTATTTTATCTGCTGTTGCAATGTAGTTGTTACTCAGGGGCAGCCTTTTGATCCGTCGTTGATCAGCAGTATGAAATGGCGCATGATCGGGCCGCACCGCGGAGGCAGAACAGTAGGTGCTGTAGGAGTTCCGCAACAACCTAATGTATTTTATATTGGCGCAAACAATGGAGGAGTATGGAAGACTATTGATTATGGCAGAACATGGTTGCCCATATTTGATGATCAGCCTACCGGATCGATCGGGGATGTAGTGGTAGCACCTTCAAATCCCCAGGTACTGTATGTTGCCAGTGGGGAAGGACTTCAGCGTCCCGATTTAGCTGTCGGTAACGGAATGTACAAATCTTCTGACGGCGGAAAAACATGGCAGCATCAGGGACTGGATAATGGGCAGCAGATCGGGAGCTTGTCTATTGATCCAAAGAACGAGAACCGTGTGTTTGCTGCTGTATTAGGGCATCCCTACGGACCCAATCGGGAACGTGGCATATACCGAACAACCAATGGCGGCAAAACATGGGAAAAGGTGTTGTATAAGGATGAAAACACGGGAGCCATCCAGGTTTCAATAGATCCTGTGAATACAAATGTAATTTATGCTGATCTGTGGGCTGCAAGGCAGGGTCCCTGGGAAAACGGCGCCTGGCAGGGAATTGAAAGCGGTTTATTCAAATCAACTGATGGAGGAACCACCTGGCAAAAGCTTACCAAAGGTTTACCATCAATTAATGATGGTTTGGGAAGGATCGGATTTTGTATTGCACCCTCAAATCCAAAGCGTTTATACGCAACCGTTGATGCGACGAAAAACGGCGGCATGTATAGAAGTGATGATGCAGGAGAATCATGGAAGCTGATGAGTAACGACAGAAGACCATGGGGGAGGGGCAGTGATTTTGCCGAAGTAAAATCAGATCCTTTAAATGAGGATATTGTTTACAGCGCCAACGTAGTTACCTGGAAGTCTGTAGACGGTGGTATAACCTGGAAGGCATTCAGGGGCGCCCCCGGTGGAGACGACTATCATCGTTTATGGATAAATCCTACAGATAACAATATCATCCTGCTGGCAAGTGACCAGGGTGCTATAATAACTGTTAACGGCGGAATAACCTGGAGCTCGTGGTACAACCAGCCAACGGCCCAGTTCTATCATGTTAGCACGGATAACGCTTTTCCTTACAATGTTTATGGCGGGCAGCAGGAGAGCGGCTCGGTAGGTATCTCCAGCAGGGGAAATGATGGCCGGATCACTTTACGCGAATGGCATCCGGTAGGCGTGGAAGAGTATGGTTATGTTGCGGCAGATCCGCTGGATCCCAATATCATTTACGGCGGCAAGATCACTAAATTCGATAAACGCACAGGGCAGGTTCAAAACATTTCTCCTGAAACCGGGCGTTCCGGTAACTATCGTTTTGTAAGAACGGCACCGGTGATATTTTCACCGGTAGATCCGAAAGCATTGTATTTCGCCGGTAATGTAATGTTTAAAACCCGCGATGGTGGCCATTCCTGGCGTGTTATAAGTCCGGACCTTTCAAGAACCTCCTGGGAAGTGCCGGACAATGTGGGTATTTTTCGAACAGAAGATATGAAGAAAATGCCGCGAAGGGGCGTGATTTATACCATAGCGCCTTCCTTTAAAGACACCGGTACAATATGGGCAGGAACAGATGATGGCCTGATTCAATTGACCAGGAATGGTGGAAAAACCTGGAAAGACGTTACCCCTGCTGCTATTAATGCATGGAGTAAGATTTCAATAATGGAAGCCGGGCATTATGATGTGCTTACTGCTTATGCAGCTGTAAACCGGATAAGGCTCGATGATATGCGTCCTCATATTTACCGAACACATGATGGTGGAATCAACTGGAAAGAAATTGTAGCCGGGCTGCCTGATAACCCTATCAATGCTGTAAGAGAAGACCCTCTTAAAAAAGGCTTGTTGTTTGCGGCTTCTGAAACGGCTGTATATGTATCTTTTGATGACGGAGATCACTGGCAGACACTCCGTTTGAATATGCCGGCCACTTCAATCAGGGATATTGTAATTAAAGACGATGATCTGGTAGCGGCTACACATGGACGTTCTTTCTGGATACTCGATGATATCAAACCTCTTCGGCAGTTTTCTGCAGAACTGGTTTCAAAACCGGTTATCTTATTTGCACCTCCCTTAACTTATAGGGTCAGGTGGAACATGAATACAGACACTCCTATGCCACAGGAAGAGCCGGGCGGAGAAAACCCTCCTGACGGAGCAATCTTAGATTACTATCTTAATAAGAAAGTTACCGGTGAGGTAACAATGGATATTCTTGATGAAAAAGAAACCGTAATAAGACATTACAGTAGTAAGGATACTTTATACAACATCCCCGATCTCAACATTCCTCTGTACTGGGTTCGTCCCCAACAGCTGTTATCTGCAGAGGTGGGAGCACACCGGTTTATCTGGGACCTGCATTACCAGCCGCTGAACCTTCCTCCTGCTTTTCCGATCGCCGCAACATACGCTAATACAGCCCCTTTACCTAATTCACCATGGGCATTGCCGGGAACCTACAAGATAAAATTACAAGCTAACGGCGAAACAGTTACGCAGATGATCACAATCAAAATGGATCCTCGGGTAACCACACCCCTGCAGTCTCTTAAACAACAACATGATATTTCATTACGCTGCTACGGAAACCGAAACAAGATTCTAGGGGCATTAACAGAAGCTGCGGGAATAAGGCAACAAATAAGCAAATTTGCCGGTGCAACAAAAGATACTCTTACT
>CAXSIE010000291.1:0-4044 GCA_964237295.1 uncultured Flavihumibacter sp.
TAGATTTGCAGACACCTGTTTAGATTAATCTACAATTATCACAAATTGCCCGTAGCAAGACGGAAGCAGGAAGATAAAGATATGACCCCTCGCCTAAGCTGCCAAAGATTGTGGACAATTTAATAGCTAAAAGTAATTTCAAATCCAACCGTTTCTAATTATTATTCATTCGAGGTTACTCCGGCCATGGCATTCTGTGATCCTTCGGTGCAGTACAAATATTCTGCAAACCTTTAGGAAACCGTCAGCACTGGATGTTGGATGTGGCTTTCAGAGAAGACCAAAGCCGCAAGCGGCCAGCAAATGCAGCAGAGAACTTTGACACAATCAACAGACTGGCTTTGAACCTGATCAAAAGTGATACGACACTAAAAGCAAGCATGAAGCGAAAAAAGATGGCGGGCCTGGATGACCTGTATTTAAAACAACTGCTTGAACAATCAAATAAACTAAAAAGGAGGTAATAAAATGGCAAAACATGAAGAAGTAAAAAACGGTGTTATCTTCCCCTTAGGCGAGAAAAACGAAGCCTATGCCCAATATTTTGTAGGCAGATTACCAGCCCGACGAGCGTTTTTCAGCAATTTATCGAATCTGTAGAAATTGAACAAGTCAGATTGAACGTCAGTAAAGTGTTCAACCTGGATCAAATCGTTGAGGCGCATGAATTTATGGAAAGTAATCAAGCCAGCGGCAAAATTGTCGTTTTAACTTAACTCTTCAGTATCACTTTTAACGAAGTTATATTTCAATGGCCATTAAAAGCAAATTTGCATTATGCTGTCATCTGCTGCGTTTCTCTATCTAATCTCCAAGCCATTTAACAAGCTTTTTCCGGATAACCAGCGTCTGAATCTTGCACAACCATTGTAGGCGTCATCATAATGTGTATTCTACGTATGCCGAAACAAAACGTTTATTTACCCAACTTTCAATTCCATATGCTGCCATCACCTTCTCAAAAAAATATTTTCTCGACTATTAGGAATTTATAAAAAAGTGTTTAGCTTTACGGTGTACTACTTAACTAATACACTAATGATACAAATCCGGAACTTGTCGTTTGGTTATCAGCCCAAAAAATTGCTTTATAAAAATCTTACGCTTGACATGCCTGCCGGAAGTATCTACGGGCTGTTGGGTAAGAATGGCGCAGGGAAATCGACGTTATTAAAAAATCTCAGTGGCCTGTTATTTCCCCTGCAGGGAAGCATTAGAGTCAATGAATTCACCCCTAAAAAACGGTTGCCGTCGTTCCTGAAAACCGTTTACCTGATACCCGAAGAGGTGTATGTACCATCAATAACCGTTAAACGGTATAAAGAATTATTCATCCCTTTTTATCCGGATTTCGATAATGACAAGTTCAACCGGTACCTGCTTGATCTGGAAATAACCGGAGGAGGCAAGCTCAACACATTCTCCTTCGGGCAGCAGAAAAAATTCATCATAGCATTTGCTCTGGCGTGCAATACGAAAGTGCTGTTGCTGGATGAACCCACCAACGGGCTCGACATTCCGTCTAAATCCCAGTTCAGGAAACTGATTGCATCTGTGATGAATGAAGACAGAATTATTTTCATATCGACACACCAAATCCGGGATCTGGAAAATTTAATAGATCGGGTTATTATTATTGATAATGGCGAATTGCTGTTAAGCTCATCAGTCACTGAAATTTCAGAAAAGCTTTGTTTCAAAACGGTGAACGAGTTACCGCATAATGCAAACATCATGTATGCGGAAGAATCGTTCAAAGGCATTTCAATCGTGTATCCAAACACTACAGGTGAGGATACCAGGATTGACCTTGAACATTTATTCAACGCAGTAACCGAAAATCCGACATTGACAAAATCAATATTTTTGAAAGCTTGATTTTTGCCTGCAAGCCTCCGGTAAACGGCAAGTTTACTTCGTAAGCCTATTATTGTAACCAACATTATAAATATTGCAAATGAACAATACATTCAGCATTAAACGCTTTGGATGGCTTTTGAAAAAAACACTCCTGGAACGTCCGGTACAATTGTCAGGACTCATAGGACTTGTGCTGCTGACAGACCTGATTCTGTATGCCATCTGCAGGTTTATAAATATGCCTTTAGAAGAAATGCAAAACCTCACATTCATTTTTGGATTTGTTGGCGGAGGCTGTTTTTTAGCTTCATTCGTATTTAATTATTTTTCCTCAAATGCAGCAGGCACTTCTTATTTAACCCTGCCTGCATCCATTTTAGAGAAATGGCTTTGCGGCGTGTTGATCACAGGCATTTTATACACCTTCATATTTTTCGCTTTTTACCGGGCTATTGATACCTTCTTTGTGTGGGAGATCCGTAATTCGCTTGATCCACAAAAGCCACACTACCGGGAGATGTATGATTCCATTAAATTATTCCGCTACGATGGGTTTGTTGCGTCAAAAGTATACATCATGTTTTTAAACCTCACCGGCGCCATGCTGATTGGTTCTTTATACTTTAATAAGGGAAGTTTTATTAAAGTGGCCCTGATTACATGCGGACTTTATATTGGCGGACATGTATTGAATCAACTGATTGCGGCGGCCGTTTTTGATAAGATTGACAAGGCGCTGCCGTATTACTGTGTGTTTATACCGGTGGGCAACGATATAGGGAAAGTGTTATTGCCGGATTACGCCTCGAAAGCCGTAGATATTTGTTTGTTTTTCATCGTACCGTGCATACTTTGGGTGACAACTTTCGTCCGGTTAAGGGAAAAAGAATTTTAAATTGTCAGCATGGAATTCAGGGATAAACAGTCCATTTACCTTCAGATAGCGGAATTTGTATGCGACCAGATATTACTGGGCAAATGGGCGCTGGGTGAAAAGATCATCAGCATCAGGGAGCTTGCCATTACAATCGAGGTAAACCCTAATACGGTACAGCGGGCTTATGATTTTTTACAGCAACGCGACATCATCACCAATAAAAGAGGCATCGGCTATTTTACCGAAGAAGATGCCCTCGAACGTATCATCAGCTTTAGGCGGGAACAGTTTGTACAAAATGAACTACCCTTTCTTTTTCGCAATCTCTACTTGCTGAAAATGGATTTAAAAGAAGTAAAACAGCTTTACGAGCAATTTAAAAAAGATCATTTTAATTCTTAAATTATGAAACCAAGTTCTGTAATCCTGATGACTACCTTTTCGCTTTTACTGGTAGCTATGGTGGTGTCTAATATCCTTTTAAAAAAACAATATGACCAGTTAGATAAAAGCAACCTTTACTGGAACTACGAAAAGCTGCTAGGGCAACCTTTCAGCCATTTAAAAATAGAAGGGGGTAATCTTACTAATATAGCTTTTGAGCAAAATGAGAAGGCTTCCATACAGATATCTAAAAACTGGCGTGAGACAGAAAGCAGTCTTGTTAAGGCACATGTATACAATGACACGCTTTTTGTAAAATTTCCGATGGTTGCCAAAGACGCTTACGAAAAGGAATATTTACGCCGAAGCACAATGGTTCGTATCTTTTCTCCCCATCTGTGGTCTGTCGAAGGGTCAAATACAAATTTCACTTTATATAAATTGAAGCAAAAAAGCATTTCTGTTTGCCTGTCCGGGAAATCGAATGTTGTAGTCGAAATGTATCTTCATGATTTAGACACCTTACACATTAAGCAACAGGACTCTTCCAGGGTTGTCTTCAGAATGTCGCCCGAGCTCGAAAATAAATCTGTTGAGGAACAACCGGTGAATTCAAAAGCACCATTGAATGTTCGAAAGGAACCTTTACATTTTAACAACGATCAGGCACACCCCGATGGCGAAGCACAACCGGTTAGCTGGGAAACGCTCCATATGAAATATGTTGATGCGAATGTACAGGGTGTTTCAATACTGGATCTGGGTCATGCGCAAATCCATATCTTGCATTTAAATATCTCCGACACCTCTGCGATTATACTGACAGGTGGAGGGTTGAAAAAATTGAAATGATGGATATATGATAGAGTAAACATTACCATTAACTTCTTACATAATAATATGAAGCTCCCCGCCCTTTGTTT
>CAXSIE010000291.1:4054-7092 GCA_964237295.1 uncultured Flavihumibacter sp.
TATAATTTTTTTTAGCTTGTTATATGAAACAAGCTTTACTCTTATTTTTTTTGCTCTCCTTTTTTTCAGTTGCATTTACCCAAAGCAATCAATGGGCATGGATGCAGGGGGACTTCTTTCCTCAACTTCCGGTATATGGCGTAAAAGGCATATCTACGTCTATAAATAAGCCCGGTGCAAGGCGTAACATAGCTTTATGGAAAGATACTTCCGGCAATACATGGATGTTTGGAGGAACCAGTGCCAGCACTAACAATTATGAAAGACTCGAGTTAAATGACTTATGGAGATACATGCCTTCTACCGGTCAATGGACCTGGATGAGTGGGGATAGCACTGCTAACAGATCTGGTGTTTATGGCACAAAGGGTCTGGCTGCCGCTGTCAATAAACCTGGAGCAAGGTACAGTGCGGTCACTTGGACTGATGCCTTAGGCAACCTGTGGATGTTTGGAGGATTGGGTAATGCTGCCAGTAATTTCGGAGACCTAAACGACTTATGGAAGTATATGCCCTCCACTGGACAATGGACATGGGTAAACGGTGATAGCACTGCTGGCCGGACAGGTATTTATGGAGTCAAGGGGGTGGCAGCGTCTACCAATAAACCGTGTGCACGGGAATTTGCAGTCGGCACGGCAGATGCTTCGGGCAATTTATGGCTGTTTGGTGGGAGCGGATACACCTTCAGTACCAGAGGCTATTTAAATGACTTGTGGAAATACACACCTGCTACCAATCAATGGACATGGATAAGTGGAGACAGCACTACGGGTCTGGCAAGTGTTTATGGCATCAAAGGTACTGCATCCCCTGATAATAAGCCGGGCGGAAGATATGCAGGTGAAGATGCAGCAGGTTTTGCTATTATACAAAATCCGGTACAAAACATGTTACAGCTACAGGTGCAACTGCCTGCTGCCCTGAAGCTGATGCTGCAGGTGAAAGATATATCCGGACATTTGCTGGTAAGTGAAGAACGAATGGGTAACAAAGGCAGTTCTGTGTTGTCTATTCCTGTCGGTCGACTAAGTGGGGGTGTTTACTTCATTCATGTACAGTCAAAAAGTATAAACAGCACAAAAACTTTTGTGAAGCGATAAGACACTTTCGGCTTGCCATACCTGCCCATGCCATTGAGTTGAAGTAAAAGAACCAATACATTTTTAAACAGTACTCACGTTAATTAGTGCAACAGGCGACAGCATGAATGTAACCAATATTACATAAAGCGGTATAGCTTATTACTGCTTGATAAATCTTTTTGTAATAGATACTTTACCTGAATTAACAGTTAAAAAATAGGTGCCCGCGGCAAGTTGCTTAACAGAAATAGTATTCGTTACCCTGCCTGGAATAATTTTTTGTTTTGCAATGAAAAGCAGGTGACCTGCAATATCTCTTACCTCGAGTTGTAGTTGCAGGGATTGATTTGATTGCAGGATTATCTTCAATTCATCGTTTACCGGATTTTGCCTTATGGTATAGTTAAAGCCGGCAGTGTTGATCATCACTTTTCTAACGATTGAATAAGTATATTTTCCATCTTTATCTACCTGACGGATGCGGTAATAATTTATTTCACTGAAAGGATCACTGTCAATGAACGCGTAGTTATTTAATGCATGTCCGTTACCGTTTGCCATTACTGCTCCGATGCTGTCGTAGCCAGCACCATCGCGGCTATGCTGGATAACGAAATAAGCGCATTGCTGTTCTTCGGCCGTTTGCCAGTTCAGCACTACCGCATTACTTTGAGGGGCTGCGGTAAAAGATGTGAATTTTACCGGAAGTGCCGGTACTACAGGAGTGAACTTCCAAAGGTCATTTAAAAAGCCGGAACCTTTCACTCCGTAACCCATTCCGCCCATTAACCACAAAATACCTGTTTTGTCTTTCCATGCAACGCCTGTTGCTCTTGCGCCCGGCTTACTAGCAGAACTAGCTATATCCCTGTTTCCTGCTGCTCCGGTTTTATTGATGCTGCTGTCTCCACTGATCCAGGTCCACAGGTTTGTTGAAGGATCGTAACTCCACAGATCATTCAAGTTAAATCCTGATGTTCCTATAAAGCTCGATCCCCCTACTGATAAACCGCCAAACAGCCATAATTTTCCGGTTACATCTATCCAGCCTGCCCCATCATACCTGCCACCCGGCTTGTTGGCAGCATCGGGTATTCCCATCATTCCGTACACGCCATTTTTATTAACCGCACTATCGCCGCTCATCCATGTCCATTTACCGGATGCGGTATTATATTTCCATAAGTCATTATAGAAGTATTTCGGTTTACTTGTAAAGCCGCCAAACATCCACACGTTACCCGAAGCGTCTGGCCAGCTTACTGTTCCCTGCCTTGCTCCCGGGTAATTGGCTGCATCAGGTACGCCTATTTTTCCATATACCCCAGGCCGCCCCCTGACACTATCGCCGTTTACCCACGTCCACTGGTTGATAGCCGGGTCATAATTCCAGAGGTCATTTAATTCATTTGGCAGACTATCATAGTAATAACGTCCGTTTCCTCCAAACAGCCAAAGTTTGCCGGTATTATCGCTCCAACTTACTGCATTATCCCTCTCGGGAGGTTTATTGGAAACATTATACTCACCTTTTAAACCATATCTGCCAACACTATTACCACTTACCTGTGTCCACTGGTTAATGTTTTTATCAAGCTTCCACAGATCATTACTAAATGGACCAAAAGGTGAACTATCAGACTGACCTCCAAAAAGCCACAATTGATTGTTTGCATCTGTCCAGATTGCAGCGCCGCCCCTTCCGGGGGGAACAGGCGTAGTCAATCCGTTTACCCATGTCCATGTACCGGTTGCATCTCTTTTCCATAAATCGTTCAAAAATCTAGGGTATACTCCTGTATTGCCATATCCAACTCCACCAAAAAGCCATACGTTTCCTGATGAATCTGTGCAACTTGCAGCATCATACCTTCCTCCCGGCTCATTTCCGGCATCTGCAACGCCCTTTGTTCCATATATTCCATATTCTCTTCCATCTTTATTCTGATAGTT
>CAXSIE010000292.1:0-3014 GCA_964237295.1 uncultured Flavihumibacter sp.
AAAATATTTCTTCTTCGTTCTTTGCCAGGCCTACAACAGTTGATTTTCCCTCAAGTTGCAATTCACCAATGCTTTCCATAGCAGCGCTTAATTGTCCTTTACCGCCATCAATTATGATCAACTGTGGAAGTTCCTGTAATTCATCAGTTAAACGTTTGTAGCGGCGAAATACAACCTCTTTCATAGTGGCAAAATCATTAATTCCTGTTACCGTTTTAACGTTGAAATGCCGGTAATCCTTTTTGCTGGGAACACCCTCCCTAAAACATACCATAGCTGAAACAGGATAACTTCCCTGGAAATTGGAGTTGTCGAAACATTCTATATGCACCGGCAATGCTGAAAGTTGCAGGTCTTCCTGAAGTTGAAACAATACCTTTCTTTTTTCAGCATCAGTTGTTCCTTCAAGTTGCAATGTTTTTTTTCTGCGAATTTCTTCTTTAAAATAGTTTACATTCTTTTCTGAAAGATCTAATAGTTTCTTTTTTTCACCACCTTTAGGAACTGTTACAATAACGCCTTCTTCAGGATATTCAATTTCAAAGGGTACTATTATTTCAGTGGATATATTATTAAAAAGGGTTCTTAACTGCGCAATTGCGAATGCCAGCACTTCTTCATTTGTTTCTTCGAGATGAGTTTCGAATTGAGTGGTATGAGTTTGAACAATAGCGCCGTTTTGAATGGCCAGGTAATTTACAAAAGCAATATCTCCATCTTTCAAAATAGAAAATACATCAAGGTTACTCAAATGTTTACTTACAATAATGGATTTAGCGCGATAGTTTTCCAGGTGCTCAATCTTCTTTCTGGTTATATCAGCTTTTTCAAATTGCAGTTGCTCTGAGTACTGTTTCATCTCAGTTTTAAAATGTTGAATAACCGGGCTGAGGTTTCCTTTCATAAAATTTTTCAACTGGCTTAGCTGGTGCATGTAATCATTCTCATCCTGTAATCCTTCACAAGGCCCTTTGCAATTACCAAGATGATATTCCAGGCAAACTTTAAATTTCTTTTTTTTAATGTTATTGTCAGTAAGGTTCAGTTTACATGTTCTTAGCTGAATGTTCTGTTTAATAAAGTCTAATAGTTCTCTAACCTTGGCCACTGATGTAAAAGGGCCGAGGTATTCTGACCCATCTTCAATTTTACTTCTTGTTAAAAAAACTCTTGGAAAAGGTTCTTTTTTGATAACAATATAAGGATAGGTTTTATCATCTTTTAAATTTATGTTGAAGCGGGGCTGATATTGCTTTATAAGCGAATTTTCAAGCAGGAAGGCGTCCTGCTCCGAATCAACGATTGTGAATTCAATGTGATGAATGCGATGCACCAGCTCATGCGTTTTATAATTGCTGAACGCTTTGCTGAAATATGATCCCACCCGTTTACGAAGGCTCTTGGCTTTGCCAACGTATAATAACTCTTCCCTGGCATCATAATACTTATATATGCCGGGTTGATGTGGAATGGTATGAGCAATATTCTGAAAATCCTGGATATTCATTGATGAATAAAATAAGATTGAATAGATAGTGTTTAATCAGAAGCACTCCAGGCTACCTTAACTTTATTAAATAAAGCAGGACTGCCAACGGCTTGTTTGCTACTGATTATCTGAAAATATTTATTTGTTTTCCAGTATAGTTTTTTAACAATAGATGTATCCATAGATGTGGTAATTATTTCAAGATAAACGCTTTTAACCTGATCGTTCAAGATGGGATCGGGGTTAATAATTATATCCATTCTTTGAAGAGGAAGGTTTCTATTGTGGGTTGAATAAGTAAAAGTAACACTGGGTATAGATTGATCGGCAAAACTTGTTTCTTCATAAAAACTTTTTATAGAAGGATCATTAATATCAGGTTTCATAAATTCATTAGCAAGAGAATTAAATTCCTCAATTGGTATTTATGAACAGGCAGTTTAAAGGAGTCTACTTCATTTACCTGGCCTTGAAGAAATGAATTTAGCGGAAAGAACTCATGCGTATCAGGAAGCGTGGCAGGCTTTGAATTATTTATACAAGCAACAAGACTGCAGCTAAAAATGATTAAAATCAAATGCTTCATGCATAAAAGTAAATCAATTACAAAAAAAAACCGCTACTCATGAAAAGGGCAGCGGTTAAAAAGTATAACAGAAATATTATCTTAATGTTTTACTTACACCAATTTTTACACCATACTCAAATAAATACTCCTTGATAGGATAACGATCAATAAATGAAGACATCAGTTGATATCTAAACTGAGGTCCCAGTTGCCAGCGCAAACCGCCTGTTTTATAAGATAAGAATGCTTCAAAGCTTGAATGAACATTCCACTTGCGTACCAGTGAAGGTTCTTTGGTATAATTTAAATAATTAGTTGAAAGAAGGTAAGTATCACTGAATAATAAAAATGTAGGTTGAATAGTACCTGCCACGCTAAATTGCAGGCGCTTATTTCCCAGCAATTTTAATTCAGCGCCTACCGGCACAGAAACCTGCAGATATTGATTTTGCAATTCTTCTGGTGCGTATCCACTAAAATTTCTTAATGAAGTATAAGAAGTAATAGTATCGGGAACATGACCTGCGTTATTAAGTGCTATGGAAGCTTTTTCAGATAAAAATTTAAATGCTTTTATATTGTAACGGGAATAGTTAAGCTGTAAACCTGATTTTAAGGTAAAGTTCCGGGTTAAAGCAAATAAGATATTTGAACCAAGTTCTGCACCAAGGGCAGGACTATGATCAACATACCGGTTGATATTAATATCTCTTGAAACTGAAGGAGCGCTTAAAATACTGGAATGGAATATGTTCTGATTATCAGCTAAACGGCGGTAACTAACTGTTGGAGAAAAATAAAACTGTAGATTAAACTTACTTTTTTTCTGAGGTGTTAGCTTAATAGCGGCCATCTCCTGCAGCCAGTTCAGATCTTTAACAGACACAGTTTCCTCGTCAAGGGAAAGACTATTGCCGATAACTGTTGACACTATGGATTTTGAATAATTGTCAGCTT
>CAXSIE010000292.1:3024-7075 GCA_964237295.1 uncultured Flavihumibacter sp.
CGGCTGAATCAGGTTGTTTGCTTTGTGCCGCCACCATAGTTACATGATTTGCCGGAATAGTAACATTAGCCGGAATCTGTAACTTTAAAATATTATCGCTATGTAATAAAAAGCCTTGTAGATGAGTATTTACTTGTGGATGAGTATTTAATGCAACAGGTATAGATGACTTAACAGAAGCAGCATTATTTTTCAGAACGGAGGTTGCCGAGGTGTTGTTAAATTGATTCAACAAACCTGCATCAGAAATTGGATTATCTATGGCTGCATTTAAATTATTTAATGGTAATGTTTGATAGTTAAACGATCTTGTTTTTGAAGAAGCACTTAAAAGTTTAGGCGATTGTTTGGTAACTGCTGGATGTGTTGATGGAGTACTGATAAGAACGTTCTTCTTGAGGGAAGTAGACTTAAAGGAATCAAAAGAATTAAAAAAAGATGTTTCCTGGTAAACAATGAAAAGCGTACTTAATATCAATAAGGAGCCTCCTATCTTAAACCATTTCATACCAGGATGCAAAGAATTAAAAATTCCTTTCCATGCTTTATCGGAAGGATATAATTTGTGTTGATCAGCTTTCTGTTGTAGAAAAAGTTCAAATTCATCCTTATTTAAATCTCTCTCCATTTTAAAATCTCTTTAGCAGTATGTGGTTAGTATAGATATTGAAATCGTCTAGTCTTAATTTTTTATGCTGATATTATCCACCAAAAGCAGCCAGAAACCCGGATTTTTCTTTTGGTTTTTGCAATATTTTCTTACGGATTAAAATATCTTCCAGCATTTGTTTCGCACGTGTATACTGCGACCGGCTGGTGCTTTCTTCAATTTCCAGCATAACGGAAATTTCCTTATGGGAATATCCCTCAATAGCATACAAGTTTAAAACAGTCCGGTAACCCAATGGTAACAAACGGATACATTCTACCACCTGCTTCGCCTGTACAATTGATGGTACGGTTTCTTCCCGTACCTGAAGCGTTGTGGCATGAATGATATCAACACTCTCATTGAACTTTTTATTCTTTTTGAGATTGTTAATACAGGTATGTACAATAATCCTGCGCACCCATCCTTCAAAAGCGCCCTGATTGCGGAAAGTATGTATCTGGGAAAAAACTTTTATAAAGCCTTCCTGAAGCATGTCCTCAGCATCTTCCCTGTTATGTCCAAATCTATAACATACTGCCAGCATCTTAGGACTATACCTGTTGTATAATTCTTTTTGAGCAGTAGATTCATTTCGTAAACATCCTTGTAAAATGGTTTCCTCGGTCATATATACCGTTTGGTTACCTGTAAATTAAGACAATTTTTCTAATCCTTTGCTGCATTAGTCAGCATAAATTTTCAAAATGCTTAAAACAGGCTATTTATTTAATGAGAACAATTAAGAATATGATTTTGATCAATTTCTTAATAAGCAGTGTTTGAAGTTTTTTATTGTATAGAAGGAGATAAAATGTAAATATATTAGTTTATGTGCTTAATAATTAATTTTTTATCAGAACACTGCCGCTCATTTCCTTTGGTATTGCCAAGTTCATCATAGTAAGAATAGTGGGGGCAAGGTCACCAAGTTTACCCGGGGTTATATTTTCCTTCCAATTATTATCAATAATAAAGAATGGCACTAAGTTTAATGAATGCTGTGTATTTGGGGTTCCGTCGTCATTGATCATATGGTCTGCATTACCATGATCCGCAGTGAGAAATATGGTATATCCATTTGCAAGTGCAGTAGTAACAAGCCTGTTTACACAGGTATCAACTGTTTCTACAGCTTTTATTACAGCTTGCCATATGCCGGTATGACCCACCATATCTGCATTTGCATAATTTAAACAGATAAAATCCGCTACTTTAGTTTCAATTTCTGCAACAGCTGCATCCGTAAGCGGATAAGCACTCATCTCAGGCTGTAAATCGTAAGTGGCAACTTTTGGCGAGGGAACCATTATCCTTCTTTCTCCCTGAAAAGGAACTTCTCTGCCACCGCTAAAGAAAAAAGTAACATGAGGATATTTTTCTGTTTCAGCCATACGTACCTGTTGTTTGCCATTTGCAGCAAGTACTTCTCCCAAAGTATTGATCAGGTTATCCGTCTCAAAAATTACATTTACGTTGGCAAAGGTTTTATCATACTCCGCCATTGTTGTGTAATTAATATTCAGTTTTTTCATATCAAAAGCAGGCATATCAGTTTGAGTAATTACCTCGCTGATTTCGCGGCATCGGTCTGTTCTGAAGTTAAAGCAGATGGCAACGTCTCCATCTTTGATAACGCCTACAGGAATATTGTTTTCCCCTACTATTACGGTAGGTTTAATAAATTCGTCGGTGATATTTTGATCATAAGATTTTTGAATCGAGGCTATGGGATTTCCGGCTATTTCACCGGTTCCTTTTACAATGGCATCATAAGCAAGCTTTACACGTTCCCATCGCTTATCACGATCCATTGCATAATATCGGCCACTGATACTGGCAATTTTACCAACGGTTTTGTTAAGGTGTTCCTGAAGCTCAGACAAGAATTGCAGACCGCTTTTTGGATCAGTGTCTCTTCCGTCGGTAAACACATGAATGTACACTTCATTTAATCCTTCCGTTGCACAAAATGAAGTAATAGCTTCCAGATGCTTAATGTGTGAATGCACTCCTCCATCGCTAACCAAGCCAATCAGGTGCAATGGTTTGTTGTTATCTTTTGCATAATGTATGGCTTTAAGCAATGCCTCATTCTTGTAAAAAGTACCATTCTTTATAGCAACATTTATTCGCTGCAGTTCCTGGTATACTATCCTGCCGGCTCCTAAATTTAAATGGCCAACTTCACTGTTTCCCATCTGCCCTTCAGGCAGGCCAACGGCCTCGCCACAAGTTACTAATGTTGTATTGGAGTATTTAGAATATAAAGATTTTACAAACGGAGTATTTGCATGTGCAATTGCATCACTTGATGCAACCTTTCCTAATCCCCATCCGTCCATTATTACAAGAATTACTTTTTTATTTTCCATTGCACGAAACTAATTTATTTACAGAAATTTTGTAACAAGTTCTTAAGATTATACCCTGTTAGTGGTATTTATATATATAAAATCAAATTGGCATGTTTTTAGTAAGTTTCGCCGTTATACCTTATGAATACATTAAAAGTAAAAAACCATAGAATGAAAAACTCTCTAGGTTTTTTGTTACTCCTATGCACGATCCTGTTATCTTCTTTTGTTAATGTAGATACCCTTGAAATGGATGATGTAGTTACCGCTCTTAAATCAGGTAACGCTTCTCAGCTTTCTAAATACTTTGATTCCAGAGTAGATATAGGTTTTCCGGATAAAAGTGATAACTATAGCAGGACCCAGGCGGAAATGATCATTAAAGACTTTTTTGTTAATAATGTCGTTCGTAATTTTAATCTTAAATATAAAAGTGAAAATAGTGGTACTAACTATTGTATTGGCACATTGCTAACAAGAAACGGTAATTACAGGATTACACTTATTATGAAACAAAAAGGTGATAAACAGTACCTGCAGGATATAAACTTTCAAAAAGCTGATTAATAATCTTTCATTATACAAACCTTGCATCATTCGATGCAAGGTTTTTTATGCTTACTACTTCCTTGATTATTGCATTTCTCCTGCCGGAATCATGTAGCTTTGTTGTATGTCTGTTTTCAACGATCTATTGCGAAATTTAGTGGAATCTGCATTGAGAGAAGATGTAGGTGATGGAGATCATTCTAGTTTAAGCGTGATACCGCCAACTGCAAAAGGCAGGGCTGTTTTGAAGATTAAGCAAGATGGAATAATTGCCGGTATGGAAGTAGCCAGGTTGATTTTTGGATTAAAAGATGCACAGTCAATTTTTACTCCTTATAAGAGTGATGGTGATATAATGAAGGCTGGAGAAAAAGCTTTCGAAGTGGATGCTTCCATACAAACAATTCTGCAATGTGAAAGACTTGTATTGAACTGCATGCAGCGAATGAGTGGTATCGCAACATTAACGCGCCAATATGTTGATAAACTTAAAGGG
>CAXSIE010000293.1:0-915 GCA_964237295.1 uncultured Flavihumibacter sp.
GGGCAAGCCACCGATATCGAGATAACCGTTAATGAAATCAGGAAACTAAAGAAAGAATTGTATGAAATTACAGCTTTCCATACCGGTAAAAGTTTGAAACAGGTAGAGAAAGATTCCGATCGTGACTTATGGTTCACCGGGGAAGAAGCAAAGGAATATGGAATGGTTGATGATGTATTATTGATTAACCCCAGAAAAATAAAAAAACCTGAATAGCCGTATTGTTACAGGCATAATGTAACGTTCCAATGCAAACTCAAACACGAAAATTTCACACTAAAAGAATTTAATTATGAATCATTCAAAATATTTAATTCAGCCATTCAGAATGGAAGATGACGAACCGGAAACTGAACCAAAAGAAGAAAAAACCCCGGAAATGGGCAGGTTGATGATTAAGAAGATGGAAA
Source organism: uncultured Flavihumibacter sp. (assembly GCA_964237295.1). Taxonomy (GTDB): domain Bacteria; phylum Bacteroidota; class Bacteroidia; order Chitinophagales; family Chitinophagaceae; genus JADCRZ01. Next base: position 411 of record CAXSIE010000293.1, read on the forward strand.
AATACTTCTTTGAAACACGTTCGGTTTATTTATGGGGTATTGTTAACGACAAGTCGGCTGCTGATGTAGTAAGTAAATTATTACTACTGGATGCCGATAAACCCGGAGAAGAAATAAAATTTTTTATTAACAGTCCCGGAGGTATGGTAACAAGCGGTATGGTTATGTACGATACCATGAAAATGATAAAAAGCCCGGTAAGCACTATCTGTATGGGTCTTGCAGCTTCTATGGGCTCCATTTTACTAAGCGGTGGAGAAAAAGGCAGGCGCCTGATTTATCCTCACGGTGAAGTAATGATTCACCAGCCAAGTCTTGGCGGTTATATGCAAGGTGTAAGTGCTGACCTTGAAATACAGGCTGAACAAACAAAACGTGCAAAAGACCTTGGTGCCAAAATTCTGGCTGATAACTGCGGAAAGAAAATAGAGCAGATTATGCGGGATTTTGACCGCGATTACTGGATGGAAGCAAAAAAAGCTGTAGAATACGGTATCGTTGACAA
>CAXSIE010000293.1:925-7044 GCA_964237295.1 uncultured Flavihumibacter sp.
ACTATTCATTGAAAATTAGAATTTTAGTAAAGCCGTTGCAATTGCAGCGGTTTTTATTACCAGGTTATCCGATAAGTTGGATAACTTTGTATTTTATAAACAAGCATTAAAATGGCTAAAAATACATTGCACTGCTCCTTTTGTGGCCGCAGCCGGGATGAGGTTAAAATCCTTATCGCAGGACAGGAAGGGCATATCTGTGAGAATTGCGTAGAACATGCACGGGAAATTATTGAACAAGAATTGATGATCCGTAATGAAAATGGCGTTTCTTCCTCGCAATTTAAACTTACGGTTAAAAAACCGATGGAAATGAAACGCTTTCTGGATGAATATGTGATCGGGCAAGATGATGCCAAAAAAGTTTTATCCGTTGCGGTTTATAATCATTTTAAAAGATTACAGCAGAAGATAGGTGATAATGAAGTGGAGATTGAAAAGAGCAATATTATTATGGTGGGCGAAACCGGAACAGGTAAAACCCTACTGGCCAAAACAATTGCCAAGCTTTTAAATGTGCCTTTTGCCATTGTAGATGCTACAGTATTTACCGAAGCCGGTTATGTAGGAGAAGATGTGGAAAGCATTTTAACTCGCTTGCTCCAGGTTTGCAATTACGATGTTACCGCCGCTGAAAGAGGAATTGTATATATAGATGAATTAGATAAGATCGCCCGTAAAGGTGACAATCCTTCAATAACCCGTGATGTAAGCGGTGAAGGTGTTCAACAAGGCCTGCTTAAACTGTTGGAAGGCACCGATGTATTGGTTCCACCTCAGGGTGGACGTAAACACCCGGAACAAAAGCTCATAAAAATCAATACTCAGAATATTCTGTTTATTTGCGGTGGTGCATTTGATGGGGTTGACAAGGTAATTGCCAGAAGGATTAATACAAATGCCATAGGTTTTAACGTGAACAAAGAACAACAGGAAGCAGCTAAAAAAAACCTGCTGCAATATGTAAATGCACAGGATCTAAAAAACTTTGGGTTAATTCCTGAATTATTAGGTCGCTTACCGGTTGTTACTTATTTGAATCCTCTGGATGCCCCAACATTACGATCCATTTTAACTGAACCTAAAAATTCTTTGGTTAAACAATATGAAAAATTGTTTGATCTTGAAAATATCAAATTGACAATGGACGAAGAAGTGCTGCATTTTATGGTTGAAAAAGCCATGGAGTATAAGCTGGGCGCAAGAGGCCTTCGTTCTATCTGTGAAAGCATCCTGACAGATGCAATGTTTGAAATGCCATCCGGCAAGGAAAAGTCCATTCATCTTACTCTGGATTATGCACGCAAGAAATTTGATAAAAGTAAAATGAGCCTGCTTAAAGTGGCTTAAACCTTTAATCTTACATGTGAGATGTTAACTTCAGCAACTATTGACAGTTAATATTTCACATTTTTTTTTATTAACGCTTCAGGCATTCATTAAATTCAAACCTACTTAACATGGAAGAACTGGTAGACCGCTTAAAAATACAGGCTGGCTTAACTACAGATCAGGCCCTTCAGTCAATTGAAGTGGTTAAGTCGTTTACAAAAGAAAAATTTCCCATGTTTGCAGATGCTATTGACAAACTATTCGAAAAATATGGTCCTGCTGAGAAAGATGATTTCCTGGATTAGCGACCACTCTGAATAATCATGATATTTTCGTAAAATGCTACAATAATGTATCATGGTAAGATTATTTCTATAAAATTTCAAACGAACTATAAATGGATGATAAGGTAAAAATCACCAGCACAGATATATTATCAGATAATTGGTATGTTTTAAAGAAAATCACCTACGATTACAGGCTGAGAAATGGAATCCGGACTACAATAAGCCGGGAGGTTTATGACAGGGGCAATGGTGCTACTATATTACTTTATAATGCGGAGCAAAAAACTGTAATATTAACCAGGCAGTTTCGGCTTCCTTCATTTATTAATGGAAATGAATCGGGAATGCTGATTGAAGCATGCGCCGGATTACTGGATAAAGACAATGCCGAAGACTGTATTAAAAGAGAAACCGAAGAAGAAACCGGTTATAAAGTTTCGTCGGTAATAAAAATATTTGAAGCTTATATGTCTCCGGGTTCTGTAACCGAGATGCTTACATTTTTTGTGGCAGCTTATGAAAAGGATATGAAAATAACAGAAGGCGGCGGATTAGAAAAAGATCATGAGGATATTGAGGTATTGGAAATAAAATTTACAGAAGCGTTGAGTATGATTGAAAATGGTGCAATTAAAGATGCGAAAACTATTATGCTGTTATATTATGCATCTATTCATAAATTGACGGAATAATTTTTACAATATATAAAGCATAAAAAAACCCGGGTTCACACCCGGGCCATATAACAAGCAATCGAAAGAGGCTATTTTCTAAATGCTTCTCTGGAAATTACCAGTTTCTGCACTTCTGATGTTCCTTCACCTATCGTGCATAATTTACTGTCACGATAATATTTTTCAACCGGAAAATCCTTGGTATAACCATAACCACCAAAGATCTGAACGGCTTCTGTTGATGTTCGTACCGCTACTTCACTGGCATAATATTTTGCCATTGCTGCATGCTGGGTCATTTCTTCACCGCGATTCTTTAAGTCTGCTGCCTGCATCGTTAATAATTCCGCAGCAGTAATTTCAGTTATCATATCGGCCAGCTTAAAAGAAATTCCCTGGAAATTTGCAATAGGCTGATCGAACTGGTAACGTTCCTTTGAATATTTCACCGATGCCTCGTAAGCTCCTTTTGCGATTCCTATGCTTAACGCTGCAATAGAAATCCTTCCTCCATCCAGAACTTTCATTGACTGTTTAAATCCTGATCCAACTTCGCCGATCCGGTTCGCATCAGACACCCTGCAATTATTAAAGATCATTTCGCTGGTTTCACTTGCCCGCATTCCCAGCTTGTTTTCCTTTTTACCCGCACTCAAACCGGGATTATCTCTTTCTACAATAAAAGCGGTTGCATTATCTTTCTTCCTTGGCTCACCTGTTCTGCAGATCACTACTGCCACATCACTGCTGTTACCATGAGTTATCCAGCATTTAGTTCCATTAATGATCCAATTATCACCCTCCTGCACCGCCACACACCTCATATTTCCGGCATCACTACCTGTATTGGGCTCTGTCAGAGCCCAGGCGCCTAACCATTCGGCAGAAGCCAGCTTCGGCAGATACTTTTGTTTCTGCTCCATACTGGCATGAGCCATAATATGACCAATACAAAGAGAGTTATGAGCAGCCACACTTAGACCTATAGAACCACAAACTTTAGCAATTTCCTGGATAATAATTACATATTCAAAATAAGAAAGGCCGGCGCCACCATATTCTTCCGGAACCAACACACCCATCAAACCAAGCTTTCCCAATTCTTTAAATACATGCAATGGAAATTCCTGTTTCTCATCCCACTCCATCACATGAGACTTAATATGCTGCATTGCAAAATCTCCGGCAACCTGCCTTACCTGTTCCGTAATCTCCGATATCTCAAAATTCATATTAAAAGCAATACTTCTTTAACGAACGCTGCGCTGCTGCAAGGTAATAACATTTTTTATTAATACTAACAAGTGTTAGTATAATTTTTTTAGCTAAAGATTTGAGACTTATAAATTTCCTATTCAACCTTAAGATAAGGAACAATTTTCTTATATATGTCATCTGTAACAAGTGCTATATTCCTAAGATCATCAAGTGTTTTATAATTACCATGTTGTTTGCGGTATTCCACGATAGCCGAAGCTACATTCCATTTTATATAGGGATGCTGTTTTAATTCATTAACCTCGATGTTATTAATATTTATTAAGGAAACTTCCGGATGTATGATTGTTAAGCGAGGCCTGATCTTTTGAAAGGTTGAGTCAGAAAGACCATAAATTTCTGCCACCTGATCTACTGAGTAAAAGCCCCCGAGTTTTTCCCTGAAATGTACAATACGTGCTGCCAGTTTACTTCCAATACCTGGTAAAGCTATTAATTCGGCAGTGTCTGCCTTATTTAAATCTATAGTGTATGGTGCATGTATTGGTTTAGTGTAATTATACCTTTCCGGCAGCGGAGCTTTATAGAAACCTGTTTCATGATTTTCCTGTTTTGAACTGTTGTTTATTTTGTCTATTTGAACATAAGGCATCAATCGGGCTGCATCATCTATAGTTAATCCATAAATCTTTTGGATATCCTCTTTGTTTTTAAACCTGCCCCCTTTTGAGATATAGTTATGAATTGTTAGTATCGTTTTATTACGCAGTCCTAATTTTTTCCAACCTTCGCCAGACAATTTGTTTGGATCAAAATAAAATAATGCTGTTTTTTGCGGTAGTTCTTTTTTATCTAAGCCATGCTCATAATCCGATTCATAGTTATGATCTGCTTTGAACCTTTCTTTAACGGATGTTGTATTTTGTTCTTTTTCCATTGATTGTAGCTGCTTTGACTGAATTTCTAAACTTTCCAGGCCGGCTTTCTTTATACTTTCTTCCGGTTTTGGAAACATATAGGGAAGCAGTAAAATGATTAAAATCAGAAATATCAATATCAACACAGCTATTCTTTCTTTTCTGCTGAATGAAAAATAGTCTTTAATAATTTTTTCAAGCATGATGCTGATTTGAACTGGAAATTAGCGATCATAGCAATGTAGTGATACCGTGAATCAGGAGAAAGTTAAGGAGGAAATCACGTTAATTTTCAAACCTGCAAGGTTAGCTCCTGGAAATTTAAGCGTTTACAATACATCTCACAGGTTGATGATGTATTTAAGAGAAAAAAAGTTCCAGTTTATCATAAGCAAGAGATACTCCCGGAGGCAATTCGGCATTAACATCCTGGTGTTTCCCTAACTGATGGCTGATATGAGTAAGATATACCTGTGGTATCTCCAATTCCTTTGCCAGAGTAATAGATTCTTCCAGATTAAAATGCGAGATATGCTTTTGTTTGCGTAATGCATTTACCACCAAAACCTCCGAACCACGTATTTTATCTTTTTCCTTTTCATCAATCCGATTAGCATCGGTGATATAAGTAAATTTTCCAAATCTAAAACCCAGCACCGGCATTTTCAAATGCCACACAGTAATGGGCGTTACAAGAATATCTTTCACCATAAAATCTTCAGTACTGATCAAATGCATATTCAGTTCAGGAATCCCGGGGTATTTTTGATCAGAAAAAGCGTAGGCGAACTCTATTTTCAGGGCTTGCTGGGTCATTGCGTTTGCATAGATTTCCATGGGCTTCCTGGTAAAAAAATTATATGCACGAACATCGTCTAGTCCGGCAATATGGTCTTTATGAGGATGGGTATAGACGATGGCATCCAGTTTTTTAACGTTTGCCCGAAGCATCTGGTAACGGAAATCAGGCCCTGAATCTACCACTAAAGCCGTATCGGCAGACTGCACTAAAATACTCGAACGCAGACGTTTATCATTTTTATCAGTGGAAGTACATACTTCACAGCCACAGCCTATCATTGGTACGCCGCCACTGGTGCCTGTTCCGAGGAAAGTTATTTTAAGAGATGGATATGCCAAATAAAAGGTAAAATTAATGATGAGAGATTAACATGGCAGGAACAATGAAAATTGATAAGAATACTTGTTAATTACGAATTATTTGCAATCTCATGCTGCTGGATTACCTCTTCGTAAACCTTATGAGTGTCTGGTGTCAAATGATCGGTATTTATTTTCAATTGTGGAATAAGATCCATCAAAATACTGATTCGTCCTTCAGTTTGCAAAAATTTATTGAGCACTACTATTTTTCTTTCTTCCAAAACACAATAACCACTCTGGAATGTACCTCTTTCATAACGAACCACATATTCCGACTCTTCCAGAATTTTTTCAATTTTATTTAAACTAAGCTGGTTGAATTTCATAAGGGCAAATATACGGAAGTTTGGGTATGAGGTGTATTGGAACCACAGAGGCAGGGTGGCACATAGGAACACAGTGCTGATTTTGCAGCAAAGCCTCGCTTCTCCGTGCCATCCTGCCTCTGTGGTTGAGGATTATTTACTCGTCATTTTAATTACCGGTACAATCATTTCCTCCAGGCTTACACCGCCGTGTTGAAAGGT
>CAXSIE010000294.1:0-5962 GCA_964237295.1 uncultured Flavihumibacter sp.
TATAAAAGAGGTGATTTCTTCTATCTGCCTGGTTTCCAGGTGCCTGTAAACAGAGGGTTCTTCAGTGATCTTTAACATAACAAATATTGCGGTTTTCTTCGTTTTTGAATTTCTAAAATAGGAAATTTCATGCAGATCACTTAATTTTATTTCCGACTACTAACCGGGTAATAATTTTATGTTGAGAAGGGAACGCCTGAAGCTTATTATGAAAGAGATAAATCTCTCCAATACGGTGCTTTCCGGCGATTTAAGCGAGAAGCTGTCTGTATCTGAAGACACCATAAGGAGGGACCTGAATGAGCTGTCAGATAAAGGAGTGATCTTAAAAGTGCATGGAGGCGCCATGAGCAAAACTTTTCATTCTCCGTTCGATGGCAAAAATGAAGTGTATGCACTGGCTGCCAAACAGCAGATAGCTGAAAAAACGATCAGTCTGTTTAAGAAGAATATTTCAGTGATGATGGAAGGTGGTACAACTATCATGGAAATTGCTAAAAAAATACCCAAAACAGTGCAGGGTACCTTTTTCACGCTAAGTCCACAGGTAGCCATCACCCTCGCGGAACATGAGCACCTTAGCGTAATCAGCATTGGCGGAAAGCTTGCCAGGAATGCTAATTTACACACAGGGGCAAGCGTAATTAACGAATTGGCCGGTATTAAAGTGGATCTCTGTGTGATCGGCGCCAATGGGCTTTCTATGAATGATGGATTAACGGATTCGGACTGGGAAGTAGTACAAGTGATAAAGGCAATGATCCGTTCTGCAAAAAAAGTAGCTGTGGTAAGCATCGCAGAAAAATTGAACAGCGTACAGCGTATTAAGATATGTGACATTGCAGCCATCAATTACCTGGTTACGGAACTACCGCCTGAAAGCGCTTTGTTATCCGCTTTTGATGAAAGTCAATTGTTGAAAATATAGCGGCATTAACAGCTGTAGGCAATTGTTCATAATTCTATTATCCTATCAGCCCTTCGGGCTTCTACCCAAGTAAGTAGGCTGAAGGATGACGCTAACTAACAATCAACCGGTTACATAATATTCATAATTCATCCAAAACAAAACTGCTATGAAAAAAAGGTTCAGATACCTATCTTTTAGCAACCTGCTGCTGTTCTGCCTGGTAATGAGTTCCTGGTCGGCTTCTACGGCGCAGCAACTCGCATCGCTATCAAAATCAGGCAAAAAGACGGTTGCCGCATTAGCGCCATTTTTAGTAAAAGGAAAAGTTACTGATAACACCGGCCCCATAGCAGGTGTTACCGTTTCGGAAAAAGAACAAACAACTGCTACCACCACAAAAGCTGAGGGTAATTTTGAATTGTCTGTCTCAGGTCCGGATGCCATCCTGGTATTCAGCTTTGTTGGATTTAAAACCGCCGAACTGCCTGTTAACGGGAAACATGAGGTAAGCATTACCCTGCAAACAGGTACCTCACAGGAGCTTTCCAGTGTAGTAGTAACGGCACTGGGGATCACGAGGGCCAAGAGGTCACTCGGTTATTCCGTAGGAGAAATAAAAGGGGATGATGTAAACAAAGTCAGCCAGACGAATGTGCTCAACGGTATGGCCGGAAAAGTTTCAGGCGTTAACATCAGCGCTACCGGCAGTTCACCCACCTCTTCTGTAAGTGTGGTGATCCGTGGCATCCGCTCTCTCAATAACGACAACCAGCCTTTGTTTGTTATTGACGGAGTTCCGGTAAAGAATTCACTGAGCAATATCGGGACAAATAACGGCAACGATAATGATGTTGATTACGGGAATGCCATTTCAGACCTTAATCCGAATGACATTGAAAGCGTTTCGATATTAAAAAGCCCGAGCGCCGCTGCCTTATACGGTTCCCGCGCCGGCAACGGGGTAATGCTGATCACTACCAAATCCGGAAAACGTTCAAAAGGATTGGGAGTAACCTTCAGCTCCAGCACGGAATTCGATAAATCTTATAAATACCTTCCAACTAACCAGAGCTACACTATTGGCACTGATCCTTATATTACTCCAAATGGATACAATAGCCTGAACGGGGTTCTGGTAGACCTTGCAGGAACGGATACTTATCGTTTCGGCACTCCTTTAAACGCCGGGTTGAAGGCTATACTCTGGAACAGCCAGAAAAAAGCGGATGGAACGTATGAATTGGGAGACCTGGTAAGCTATAATAACCTGAAGAATTTTGTACAAACAGGGATTACCTCAGTCAACAGCATTGCAATAGAAAATGCCACGGAAAAGGATAACTACCGGTTATCTTATTCCAACACAGCTAACAGGGGAATTGTTCCGACCACAGGTTTGATGCGCCACAATCTCGGCTTGAATGTGGAGCACAGGGTTTCTAAAGGATTTAAAGTAAGTTCCTCGATAAATTATACCAGAACCAGTACGGATAATGTAGTAGCCGGCAACAATGGCGGCGTATTAAAAGACGTGGCTTATCTTTCTCCCAGCGTTGATGTACGGCAGATGAAGAATTACTGGCTGACGCCGGGCATTCAGCAAAGAAAAGCATTACCACCGGTAGGCGTTGACCAGGATCCCGGCGTTAAAAACCCGGCAACGGATGGTGATAACAATCCCTGGTTCACCCTTAACCAGGTGAAAAACAGTTTTACGCGTAACCGCCTTTTCGGCAATGTGAAGGCAGACTTTCAGCTTGCCCCTCATGTGAGCGCTTTCATCCGTTATTCGCAGGATATGCTGAATGAATACCGCGAGACTAAAATCTCCAAAAGTTATAAATCAGAAAGGAACGGATCCTATGGCCTTACAAAGATATTCAACACGGAAAGCAACACCGATTTCCTGCTAACCTATCACAATAACTTCGGCAGCTTCGACTTTTCCGCATCCGGCGGAGGTAATATCCAGTATGTATATGGCAATTCCCTGCAAACTTATTCACAGCCCGGATCAGGCATCGTAGCTCCCGAATATTTCAACGTAGCTAACATCTCCCAGGCAAACCTCAGATCTAAAAGCAGCATTTATGAGAAGGCGATTTACAGCACTTATGCCACCACTTCTCTTGGATTTAAAGACATGGCTTTTCTTGACCTGACAGGCCGCAATGACTGGTCCAGTACGCTTCCCACCAACAACTACTCCTATTTTTATCCATCGGCTTCGCTCAGCCTGCTGGTGAACAAGATGATAAATCTGGGACCTGCAATTAATCTCTTCAAATTACGTGGCGGCTGGGCAAAAGTTGGTAAAGACACCGATCCTTATAACTTGTATGGTACCGTTGCCATGAATAGTTTCGGCGGTATCACTACGGAGGCTACTTCGGGAACGCTTAAGAATGCCAATCTTAAACCGGAACAGGCAACTTCAACGGAGCTTGGACTGGAACTGGCATTTTTAAACAGCCGGTTACGGTTTGAAGGAACTGTGTACCAGTCTGATAACAGGAACCAGATATTGCCCATCAGCACGGCTCCTTCATCGGGTTACAACAGCGGCCAGATAAATGCAGGACTGATACGCAGCAAGGGTATAGAGCTGCAGGTGAGCGGAACCATCATTTCCAATAAAGACTGGACCTGGAATCTGAGTGTTAACTATACAAAAAACAGTTCTTATATTATCTCCCTCTCACAAGGAGTTCCTTATTACCAGTTCTGGGCTGATGGTAACAGCGGGGCCTGGACCTATGCCAAGGGTCAGGCAGTACCGAACAAATTCAATGCAGACGGCACTCCTTTTATCAGTACCGGGAAATTAGGCGAACTCTGGGACAACCAGATTGCTACGGTAACCGATAAAGCTTCTCCTTATTTTGGCTGGCCACTTTTAGATAACAGCGGCCAATACCAGAAACTGGGTGGCGGCGATTTTAATCATAAAGAAGTAGTGGGAAATTACAATCCCAAATTATTAATGGGCGCGCAGACCTCGGTATCCTGGAAGATGCTGACTCTTACTGCCAGCTTTGATATGAGGCTGGGAGGAACCTTCTTTTCACAGACCTATCGCTACCTGCAGTCTGATGCAGCCATGGCAAGACAGGAGAATATGGGAATTCCTATTCCTAATGCCAACAAAACCGATATACCGGCTTTCTTAAAAGCGAATGCCCAGAAATATATTATGTTCCATGGCCTGCAGCAGTTCAACCTTATAGGCGGCCCCACCACTGCCACCGGTGGATTTCCCTACCAGACCAACGGCGGGATCACCATCAATGACGGCGCGTTTTTCCCTGGTGTCTACAGCGATGGAAGAGGCGGTTATATAGAAAATTTAGGAGACATGAACCTGACAAAGCTGGATAATTACGAAGATGCTGCTACGGCAGGATGGAATTTTGCCCGGATGAGCATGTTTGATGCTTCTTACATCAAAATGAGGGAAGTGACCCTCAGCACTGAGCTCCCCAGGCATTGGGTAAATGCCTTGAAGCTTCAGGGGCTTTCCTTCGGTATTTACAGCAGGAACATCATACTCTGGACAAAAGCAAAGGCCGGCATCGATCCCGAACAGGCATTTCAGTTCCAGACAGGTAACCAGGGCAACGGATCTCAATTCAGACAGGGAATTGAGCGGTATAATATTGTTCCCTGGACCATCCCGATGGGGGTGAAATTGAATGTCCGGTTTTAGAAATGAGGTATAAGGCGCATGTTCTTTAACCCCGGCAGGGGTGATATGATTATAGCTAATATAGATTATTAAACCAACCCTGAAAGGGTGGCATTATTGGTTCTTTGTAGGGTTTATATCACCCCTTTGGGGTTTGCCGCACTGTTGTTTATCCAGCTTGTCAACTTGGTATACGATAAATATGACGGATTAACTATAACATCTGAAAACTAAATTATAAAAAATGAAAAGTTTGTTTAAAATAATAAGCATTTTTCTTTCTGTTATAATGCTGAGCCCTTCCTGCAAGAAGTTCTCTGAATTAAACCGCGATCCCAACAATATAACTCCTGAAGATGCGGCACCGGATTATTTAATGGCCAACGTTATTACTGCAACGGCCACCTATTATGGAAACCTGGGATCGGGCGATATGTCTGGCGCCATGCAACATACTTACGTGGATGCATTTGGCGCCAGCTACAGTGCTTATAGCTGGGATACCAAATCATGGAGTGCCAACTATGGCATTTTAAGAGACAACAAGCTGATGCTGGAGAAAGCAACTGCCAGTAACTGGAAATTTCACCAGGGCGTAGGACTGATCATGCGTGCCTTTAATTTTGGGGTAATCGCTGACTTGTGGGGAGATGCACCGGATTCCATGGGCGTAAAAGGCAACCTGGGCAGCAGCGAATATCAATTTCCGGCTTTCGACTCCCAGGAGCAGATATATGATGGCGTTATTGCCGACCTGAAAGCGGCGATCCCTTTTCTTACGGGTGCCCAGTCAGATCATGCTGAGATCACCGCCGCAACGGTTGCTTCAGATGTGTTTTACAAGGGAGATCCGAAAAAATGGACCAAACTGGCCAATTCCCTTCTTTTGCGCTATTACCTGCGGTTGTCGCCAAAGAGAAACGAGCAGGCAAATGTGGAAGCCGTAGCGCCTAATGTATTCGCCGGTAACGACGACGACTGGGCCATGTCTTTTCCCGGCGTGGATGCAAATACTTCTTATCCCAAGGCACATGCTTACAAGGGGCAAACCGATTTTGACAGAAATAAAATGTGCGCCACATTAGTGAAAAAGCTGGATGCCCTAAAAGATCCGCGTATTGTAATTATGGCCCAACCAATAAAAACACCTTCTGTACTGGATGCCGGTAAATTTGCCGCCAACGACGCCACTACGCCTGTTCTGGTTGCAGGAGGTATACGGTACATCAATCCTGCAGCCGCCGCTGCAAACAAGTATAAAGAATTTAATATCGCCACCTACGCTACCGATCGGCCCTGGGGAGCACCCATTGCCACTGTATATAATTTCTTTGACACTTCCCCCGTCTATGTAGGAATTCCCATAA
>CAXSIE010000294.1:5972-6998 GCA_964237295.1 uncultured Flavihumibacter sp.
ATTCCACCGCTGATTTCCAATACAACCTTAATGGATCGGGCACGCAATCCACCTCTAACAACGACTATGTGTCTTATATGAGAAGGGATATCTATGATAAACCTTCAGGCACTTTACTAAAAGAGCGTATGGCTTCCTACAGCGAAATCTGTTTTGATCTGGCCGAAGCTGCGCTGAAAGGATGGAACGTCGGGCACGATGCCGCTTACTGGTACAACGCGGGAGTAACAGCATCCTTTGCCCTCTGGACGGTTTTTTCCAGCTACCAGTCGGATGTTAACGGCTACGCCGGATGCGTTAAAAACCTGGCTGATTACATGGCACAGCCATTAGTGAAATATGATGGCACCTTAACAAGGATCATGGAGCAAAAATGGATCGCTTCCTGGCAGGCATCCTGTGAGGCATGGATGGACTGGCGAAGAACCGGGCTGCCTGCTTTACAGGTTGGCTGGAATTCTTACCGTGCAAAACTCCCTGTTCGCTACAGGTATGATAACACAGAATTGCAGAATAACCCGGCTAATGCCGCCACCGCTATAAAAAAACTGGAGGTTTCAGCTTATGTAGGACCGGATGGCAGCAACAGCTCCTGGTCTAAACCTTGGTTACTCCAGGGAACCGGCCAGCCCTGGTAGTAAAAAAGTTGAAAATTAAACAGTTAAAAGAATAAAGGTATAGTCTGTGTAGCAGTACCATCCCCTCCTTCGGAGGGGACGGTACGTCCGCAGGACGTAACAGGGGTGAGTAACCGGGCCAGGGTGTTGCGGGTGTTATTGGTAGTGCATACTTGTAAGCATTTTTGATGGTAGTGGCTGAGTATTACCCGCGAGTACCCTCGTCTCCTCCTGTAGTAAGGATGAACTACTACCGCCTTAACCGCCAACAACATTTAAAGGAAACCATGAGCATGAGAAAAATTTTGATGCATACTATTACACTCTTACTGCTCTTATTTTTAAACCAAAGCTCTTTTACACAAGTCAACCGCACACACGACCTGATGCCCGTTCCCAGGCAACTAAC
>CAXSIE010000295.1:0-6990 GCA_964237295.1 uncultured Flavihumibacter sp.
AAAACCTGGAAAAGTTTGTTCAGGCTCTTAAAGATAACAACATCAGTGCCCGGGTTATTGAGCATTCTGTTGCTGCAGGTAAGGAAATTGCAAATGGCATAGTGCTATTTTCAAAAACTGACGGTTATAATAAACTGAGTGCCCGTATGCGGTATGTTCCGCTTAAAGGCGAAGGGTACTGGTATCCCACTCCACCGGCTTATATAGAAGCCGTTGAACCCAACTGGAAAACGGTAAGAACCATGTTGATTGATTCCTGCAATCAATTTAAACCGGCTCCTCCTGCTAGCTATAGTAAGGATCCCGCCAGTTCATTTTATAAACAGGCTAAGGAAGTTTATGATGTTTCAAAAAATCCCGCTAAAGAGCACCTTGTCACAGCATCGTTCTGGGATTGTAATCCTTTTGCTGTTACTACATCGGGCCATATGTCGATCGGTTATAAAAAGATCAGTCCCGGCGGGCATTGGATGAATATAGCCGGGATAGCGGCTAAGAAAGCAAAGCTGGATTTCGATCATTCCGTAGTGTTGCTTACGATGGAATCCATTACCCTGGTAGACGCATTCATAGTTTGCTGGGAAGAGAAATACCGGAGTAACAGGATTCGTCCGGAAACTTTTATAAATAAAAACATAGACATTCGCTGGCAGCCGCTTTTGCAGACTCCGCCCTTTCCGGAGTATACCAGCGGACATAGCGTGATCTCTACTGCTTCCGGAGAAGTATTGACTTATTTGTTGGGTGATAATTTTTCGTATGTGGATGATTCGGAGGAGCCTTTTGAGATACCTGCGCGCTCTTTTAAATCTTTCCGGCAGGCAGCGGCCGAAGCCGCTATCTCAAGATTGTACGGCGGTATTCATTACAGGGATGCTATTGAAAATGGACAGCAGCAGGGTAGGGCGGTAAGTACCTTTGTTATTAAGAAGATTAAATCAGCCGGGATAAAGCCTATGCTTAAATCATGACTATTTATCTATACTTTACTTTAACTTCAAATATGCAAAAAATAATTTTTTCCATCCTGCTAATAGCTTCAGCAATTGACGCCAAGGCACAGGCTCACAACACCAGTTCTTCCTATACCTGGCCTGCTGACAGCCTGGTAGTAAAAAAACTACATCACTGGCAGGATATCAAATTCGGCTTGCTCATGCACTGGGGAACTTACAGCCAGTGGGGTGTTGTGGAAAGCTGGAGCATTTGTCCCGAAGATGAAGGCTGGACGCAACGCAAAGGACCTTATGCGGCAGACTGGTACAGTTATCTTAAGGCTTATGAAAACCTGCAAACCACTTTCAATCCAACAAAGTTCAATCCTGAAAAATGGGCCGCTGCAGCCAAAGACGCCGGCATGAAGTATGTTGTGTTCACCACCAAACATCACGACGGCTTTTGCATGTTTGATACCAAACTAACAGATTATAAGATCACCGCTAAGTCAACACCCTTTTCTTCCAACCCGCGAAGCAATGTTGCTAAAGAAGTGTTCAGCGCTTTCCGTGACAAGGGATTTATGATCGGCGCTTATTTTTCAAAACCCGACTGGCATTCAGATGATTTCTGGTGGAAGTATTTCCCGCCCAAAGACAGGAATCCTTCTTACGATCCAAAGCGTTACCCGCAACGCTGGGATGCATTCAAGCATTACACCTACGAACAGATTAAAGAGCTCATGTCCGGCTATGGAGCTATGGATATATTATGGCTGGATGGCGGCTGGGTACGTCCTAAAAGCAGTATTGACACTTCTGTAAGCTGGCAGAAAGCTATTACTTACGAGCAGGACATAGACATGGCAAACATAGCTAAGATGAGCCGCGGGCTTCAGCCCGGTTTGTTGGTGGTGGATAGAACAGTGACCGGCGAATATGAGAATTACGTAACTCCAGAACAGCAGGTACCCGGCAGCTATCTGCCATACCCGTGGGAAAGCTGCATCACTATGGGAGATAGCTGGTCGTATATTCCTAATGAGCATTTTAAGTCGGCCAACAAATTGATCCGCCTGCTTACGGATATTGTATCGGCCGGTGGAAACCTTCTTTTGAATGTTGCTCCGGGGCCTGATGGTGAATGGCATGACGAAGCCTACGAGCGGTTAAAGGAAGTGGGAGGCTGGATGAAGATCAACGGTGAAGCTATATATGAAACAACCGGCGATAGTACCATCGGTAAACAAGGGCAGTTTGTTTTCACCAATAAGAAAGGTGTGGTATATGCTATCTACCGGGCATCGGAGAACGAAAAAACAATGCCGGCTTCAATTGATATCAGTAAACTCAAATTGTCTTCAAAAACCACGGTTAGTTTATTAGGAACTGCTCAAAAACTTAAAACGGCCATTACCGGCAATACTTTGCATATTTTTGTTTCATCATCTGTTACGCAGCATCCTCCTTGTAAGGAAGCCTGGGTATTTAAGATTTCCGATAAATAATTTACGCTTTTCTTCAAAGAAAATTTTAACACAGAGAACAGCCGGAGGAGGAAACGCAGAGGGCACAGAGAAATTATCCTCTGTGCCCTCTGCGTTTCCTCCTCCGGCTGTTCTCTGTGTTAAAAGAAATCGTTTTAGATAAACACTATATTGACTGGAAAGACCGATAGTATTGTCCGCATCTGCTGCGATGTTGATTTACTTTTTTCTCCTGGATCACAGGTACTGGCTTTGCAACAGCTTTCTTTTTTGAAAGACTGATCGGTATGCCTAATGAAACATTCCAGCCTGAAACCGACGAACCAAGCATGGTTGTAGTAGACTTACTTCCCGATATAGTTGAAACAGCCCGTGTATCAAGGTTGGTCAATCCCTTGATGTAATGTACGCTTACATTGAATTTTTTATCTGTGTTTTCACCGAATTCAAAACCGGTGCCTGCAACAAAAGCGGAGCTCATATTACCGGCAATATAATTGATGCCAGTTTTTGAATCCTGCATTTGTGTGCTAACTGTTGATTTTATGAAAGGGAGGTAGGCAAGACCTGCTGATGGCTGGATGCTCACATACCATCCTTTTTCTGCAGCAACCGGTGCTGAAACTGATCTTGACAATGAATTACTATATGCCTCGCTCCGATACCTGCTGCAATAGCCGCCACACCTGCTTCTTATTGAAGCAGCTTTCTGTGCAGCAACAGCAGCTTTCTGGGCAGCAATAGCAGCGGCTTTTTTCGCAGCACCGCTTTTGTTAAAATAAATAGGCTTGGAACTGATCTGATAACCGGCTTCTAAACGAAGCTGCATGGCGCCTGTGGAAACACTGGTGACATTCATGCCGGCTTCCGGACTTGAAAAATTCACCGCTACCGATGAACGGCTGGTGGCAACACCTACATAAGGCCCGCCGATTTTTTTAAAAGCGTAATCCATTCTCAGGCCAAGTTGCGGTGACAGTTGTACGGCTTTCGGTGCAAATAATGGCAGGCTGTTGTAATTCAATAATGTTTTGGATGTTTCAAGGCCAACCTGGGGAAGCAATGTGAATTTTTGCGCGTTGGCTGCATATACCAACACCATGCACAACAGAAATGCTGACGTAGATTTTTTCATAATTATTAGTTTTTGGATTCTAACAATTTAACAAAGATTTGGATATAAAAAAAGAAAATTTTGGTAGACCCGGATTCATCGATCACCGGCGAGAATCATCCACCGATTTCAAAGTAAGAAACCACGGCGTAACCAGTCAGCATTAAAAACTTCGATGATCGTTTAAAGACGGCCAAAAGATCATACAGCATCTTTCAGCAATACTTCAATTTCTTCTTCCGACAAACGCGATTGGCCGATTGCATCTATTTCTTCGCGGTTTAGCATACTGTGTTTCCCTGAACCTATCAGCAAAATATAAACAACACCTGTTTCGATGCCGCCATTTTTTGGACTGCTGTTAATGCCGAGTTCTTTAGCCAGTTTAATGGAACCTTCGCCGATCAGCTCTTTCGGACCAACATCGGCATAAATGGCAAAACACTTTTTGCCATTTTGTTTATTGTACACCAAAGCTATGTCCCCTAATTTAAAATCTCCGGAGAAACCTGCAGGGACGACGATATATGGAATGATTTCAGCGTTAACGAATCTTGCAGGATCCGTGTGGTCTTTATCCTGGTTCTCCAGGGATGTCATCGAGATATAATATCCGGGTGCAGGATCGGACGCAGTCTGTATCAAAGGTGTGCCGGATGGCTTGTTGTTATCCGTTGCAAGCGCCCACCAGTTACCCGGTTCTCCGCCATTAGACAGGTAATCCAGCGCCATCTTATCATCTTTATGATATGCTTTTGGTGCCCCGTCGGCATCTATCATTAATGCTCCGTTAAAAATATACAATTGCTTACTTTCATCTTTGTAAACAGTTGTATTGGCAATTATTTTATATACTTTTTTCACTTGTTGCGCTTTTAATAAACCTGAATAAAAAAACACCAGCACATAAGCCATTAATATCTTCATGATAATTATAACATTAAATCATTGTTGCTTTAACTGATAAAGTTAACTGAAAAATCATTTTAAATACTTAGGCAACCTTCGTAGATTTATCTGTGGTTGATTTTTTTACAGATCTGTTAAGAACATATAAATCCGTAGCCTGACTGCTGCGGTACATTTTACTTTGTCATCTAAAAAGTGCACTATATGAAAAAAAACCCTAGTAAAAAGTACAAAATGTCTTTTAGTACTTCAATGCTTGGTATTTCAGCTGTGGTATTCCTGTTTTCATCTTGCATTAAGGAAAAGGAACCGCCGCTGCCTGCATTGCCTGGCAGTTATAAGCAGGTTAATCTTGTTGGTACTAATTCAGAATATGGTCCGGCGCGTATTGATTCGTTCCTTGCAAACGCGTGGGGCCTTGCTTTTAGCTCCGGCGGTACGCCATGGATTTCAGCGACGGCATCTCATGTGAGCCCTGTTTATGATAAAGATGGCAACCAGGCAAGGGCTGCGGTTGCCATACCTTCCCCCGTTACGCCAACCGGTGGCAATCCAACCGGCATTGTTTTCAATGGTTCCTCCGATTTTGTACTTCCCAACGGACAACCCGCCCGTTTCATTTTTGTTGGAGTAGACGGCGTACTTTCAGGCTGGAGTGCTGCTGCCGGCAATACAGCGATACGACTACAAAACTTTGTTGCCACCTCATCCTACACAGGGCTCGCCCTTGCTGCCAGTAACGGCGCCAACTTTTTATTTGCAGCCAACTTCAGAACAAACAACATTGATGTGTTTGATAAAAATTTTGCTCCGGTTAACAGAGTTTTTAAAGATCCTGATCTTCTGGCAGGATATTCGGCCTTTAACATTCAGAATATAGGAGACACCCTGTATGTAATGTATGCCAAAGTAGGACCAGATGGCCGTGATCAGGCCGGCATGGGTAACGGTTTTGTAGATATGTTCACTACAAGCGGCATTTTTATAAAACGCTTTGCTTCCAAAGGCACACTAAATGCTCCATGGGGTATTGCAAAAGCTCCTGCCGCTTTCCTCACAGATAATATGAAATTATATACAGGTACTCCAAGTGCCATTCTGGTAGGTAATTTTGGCGATGGAAAAATCAATGCTTATGATCTTAACGGTAATTTATTAGGTTATCTGAGTTCAGGCAGCAGCCCGATAGTGATAGATGGTTTATGGGCATTGTCATTTCCTCCTGTAACAGCTACCACTGTTGACCAGAACAGGTTATACTTCACCGCAGGGCCCGATAACGAAAAGCAAGGTCTGTTTGGTTATTTTTTAAGGAATTAATGGAAGAAAAAGAAAGGTAGTAGTCAGTAGTAAGGAGGCAGTAGTATAACTTCCGCTACTGCATACTACCTTTTGTTTTTAGGTGCTACTTCGTTATAAGCATTAGCAAGCGCATCTTTAAGAAGGTTTTTTTTTATTTTTTTCAGATAGATCAGGGTCCATCCCTGTTTTCCCCAGGCTCCCTTTACCGGGTGGATGATCGTATTATCAATGGCACAAAATACAGATTGATCAATAACAGAAAGTTTTATGACAGCTTCTTTTTTCACAATACTTAAGGTGGCAAAAATTTTATTTTTTATTCTGAATGATGTCTTTTCAAAATGAGACTGTTCCGATGTTTCAGGGAACGATAGTGCTATTTGTCTGAATGTTTCAATATTAACCATTTGAATTGTGATTACCTGATTAAAGAATTGAATTATTTATTTAAAGCGTTATGTTAATCATTTAATCTGTGAAATAATGGCCAGGTTTTGTACATACGAATCCCCTACCGGAAGGGTGGTGCCATTAACAAGCACCTGGTGTCTTTCTATTTTATCAATATGCGACCGTGCAGCCATATAAGAACGATGTATGCGGATAAATTTATTTTTGGGTAAGATATTTTCCATTTCGGTGAACGTCATCCTTGAAAGCAGTTTGGAATTCTTTAAAACAAAATTTACATAATTACCTTCTGCTTCAATATAGTAAATATCCTCAAACCTTACTTTAACCTGCTCGTATCCGGTTTTAATAAAAATATGATCAGCTACACCTGTGTTACGCAACTGGTATAATTCATTGGCTTTGTTGCAGGCTTTCATAAAACGCGCTAATGAAAAAGGTTTGAGCAGATAGTCCACCGCATCCAATTCGAAGCTGATGACTGCATGTTCCGTATAAGCGGTAGTAAAAATGACAAGCGGTTTCCTGTTAAGGCTTTTTAAAAAATCAAGTCCTGAAATGTCAGGCATTTTTATATCAAGAAAAATAAGGTCTACGGATTCCTTTTGTAAATAATCCATTGCTTTAAAAGCATCTGTAAATGTAGCTTTTAAAGTTAGAAAAGGTACTTTAGAAGCATGTGCCCGTACCACTTCCAAAGCTATGGGTTCATCATCAATGGCAATAGCGGTCATAATAATGATTAATGGTTAATGATTAATTATTAACGGTTAATAGCAAATTAAATTTAGTGATTTTGAAATTAATGAAAGGTTACTCAGACTATCAGGCA
>CAXSIE010000296.1:0-2574 GCA_964237295.1 uncultured Flavihumibacter sp.
TACATCACCATGAACAATATTGAAGATACCTACCGTGATAAGCTGGCAGAAAACCTGAACATATTTGATCCCTCTTTTACCCTTATTGGAAAGGAACACTACCTGCCGAAAGGCAAAGGCGCAAGAAGCTTTATCGATATACTGGCCCGTGACAAAGACAACAATTATATTATCATTGAAGTAAAACGATCAAACCAGGCAGCCAGAGAAGCGATTCATGAAATATACAAATACACAGAAGCTATCAAGGAGGCATACAACGTATCTGCCGGAGAAATAAAATCCATTATTGTGTCGACCGAATGGGCTGAATTGTTTCTTCCCTTTTCTGCATTTCACAATGAAACAGATATCACCATCAGCGGGTATAAGTTATTGATGGACGACGAAAACAATATTACCGGTCTGCAAAAAATAATTCCCTGCAAAACTAGCAAAGGTCGCTTGTTCTCCCCTGTACAGGATTGTAATTTTTACCGGACGCCGACAGATCTGTACAAAGGACTTCAAACCCATTTCGAAGTGTGTGCGGCAAAACAATTAAAGGATTTTGTGCTGGTTCTGTTAATGGCTCATAACTTGTCCGGCGATGAATATCAGCAAGAACTCCTGAAACTTATTGCAGCAGCGTTGGATGGTAAAGAAGATTCTACCCATATGTTATTCGGGGATAAAAGAAATTTCAATTTTATTATTTACACTGCCTTCCAGCGCCAGGACAATGAGCTGTATTGGCATCTGATTGAGAAAGATGAGGAGGGATGCCAGTATTTAAAAGAAGAGATTGATTCGATGGATAAAAAAGATGAAGAAACCATCAGCTGCCTGCTTGAAGACAAGTTGATCTATAACCTCGAGCCATTCCCTTTTTGTAATGATACTGAGACTGCCTATCCAGCAAAATTCTCGTACAAATTGATTGAACAGGAACAGTGGCAAATTGTTCAAGTTATACGGTCACCTTCCTTTGCCAAAAACACCCTGCTCACAGACGAAAAAATACTTGCAGAGATTTCTGGTCATTCAGGAAATGACAATATATTGTTTCATGGCTCATGCGATACCCTTCATAAAGCAGCTTTTATTGAATTAAAGGAAAATATTGCCAGGGCATTAAAATACAATATAGTCTGGAACCGGCACAGCAGCGAATTCCTGAATACGATTGATGCTTCGCAGCACTGGGACATAGAGGCGAACGTATATAGCCCCAGCCATATCTTCCTAACCATCTTTAAAATGATAACGGATGATGTGGCAAAATGGACGCCGCTCTATTCTATCTCCATTAAAAGTCAAAAAGTACACCATGTTTATCTCGGTGCATTCCAGTGGAATAAGCAAAAAGTTGATTTTAATGACCTCGTTGAAAAATATTATGAGAACGACTCATTTAATATAATACTTCCTCTAACCTGGGGAGGGTTTGAGGAAAACAATGATGAGATCATGCAGAATTTGGGTCTTTCCTATACCAGTTATAAAGTAGAACGGCTGGCTACTGGCGACGTTTTTTACCATTATGACAATTATAAATTTGTGCGCGTGGATCAAATTATCAATGGCCTGGAACATTTTATTATTGAATCTGAGGAGTTGATATATAAAATACTTGATACCTATAAAACTTATTACGCGGAAATTCCTTCTGGCAGCTAAAGCTGCTTAAATTGCTTAAACGAGGTTAACCAGAATATGGTACAACCATATTTGCTTTCCATTTCGTTCGTGTTTGGCCCTGGCTATCCAAATATCTGTATACGGATAATCTTCTACGGATTCGAAAGTAATAAAGGGATACTGGTAAGTATGTTTCACGATAAATTCCTGGTATTTTTTGCAAAAATCTCCGAATCGTTTGGCAGTGATATACACCAGAATAAAATTAAATTCAAATCCACTGGTATCATAAGTAAATACTTTGTCAAGGTGCAGAACGAGATAATCGCTCTTTAAAGAATCCAAGTTCAATGCTTCAATGATTGTATAGGGCGTTCCGTCCTTTTCATAGACGAAAATATCAATTTCTCCTGCGTCCTTCCCTGCAGGCGAAACGCTCCATCGGGGCTGGTCTTTGATATGATAATGATTACTTGCCGCCAGTTGATTTGCAACATAAGTATTTCTGTCATTTTCATCACGGTTGCCTCTGTATAAATCGGCTCCTTGCATAGTCAAACAGGAAGTGATAAGTTGATCCAGAAAATTTTCTTTAGATGGTTTGTCAAGTTCTGCCATGGCAGCAATGATCTCAAGTTGATCACTAGTATGTGTGATCCTACCAGCTACCGTTGCAATATTGGCTGCACTCCTACCCGGATACATGTTTTGCAGGCGTTCCTGCAGTGTCTCATTTAATTTTTTTTTACATCCTGGCTGGCCAGTGATTTGATGTGGGAAACAAATGCATGTTCTTCTGAAGCGGGGTCCAACTCTTCCAGCCTACGGTCAATTTTTGCCTGTAGCGAGATAAAGTTGAGTGCATAATATGGTTCAACGAATTGAGTGCTGATTAAGGTATGAAAAGAAAAAGACACCACACTTTGATTCAGCCGTTCTTTTAATTGCTGGTTA
>CAXSIE010000296.1:2584-6217 GCA_964237295.1 uncultured Flavihumibacter sp.
TGAATATACAAATGATTAAGGCCATTTCTTATGTCAAGCCAGTTCTGTGGTTTTTCGTGCGTTGTCAACAGCAATGAATTTAAAATCCGATAGAACCCGAGGTAAAATGGGTTTTCGCTGAATTGAAATGAAAAGGCTTCTTTTTGATAAAAGAATTGCGCAATTAACCTAATGCTATTTTTCAAATTGCCAAAAAGATCGTCAAGCATCGCTGTCAAGGTCTCGACAACTGCCTGGAAAAAGGCAGCATCAATTCTGTTTTCAATCAGCGTGGTAGCCTGATAAAAATAGGCGCCCGCACGTTTTAGTTGCTTTGCGGTGTCGTCCTTTGTTGTTCCTTCAAAACCCTTTTGCATGAAAATCAGTCCCAGGTGAAATGCAGATTCCGCAGCGATTTCAGCCTCTGCTTCTTTCAGATTGTTTGTATAAATTTTTTCAACCTGCTCTCTTTCCTCATTAAAAAAATAATACAAATCTTTAAGACGCTGAACTTCAAGGAAGGTATCACTGCTGCCATTCCAGTCATCCACAATTAAATTCAAAGCATGTCTTATGCGAATTTTTTTAAGCAAAACACAATCAGTAAGCAATGCCAGCATTCTTCTGCGGACGTAATCATTTTCATTGCTGTCAAGGATAACCGCCTTAAAAAAATAATACAAGTCAGTTTCATTCAGGCTGGTTATCAAATCGTCCATTCCGCTTTCTAGAAAATCAATTTTTCTAGGAAGCGGCATTGCATTAAAACGATCAATAACAGGCAAAATAGGCATCAAAAAACGTAGGTATTTGCTGGGGTAATATATTCATTTTCTACAATACTGGTCAATACTCTTTCAGCCGTGCCTATAAGTATCTGCAGTTTGTCACCGAAACGCGATTGAACACTTTTCAACACGCTGGATAATCCTTCAAGATAACTAGCGTCACCTTCTTCTTTGCCAGGACTGTCAATGATCAGGAACCTCGTATGGCGTCCAAAATTATTTTCTATATCCAGTTGAATAAGGCTCAGGTAAAATGCAATTTTAGACCTTAGCTGTTCGCCTTCTGATGCTTTATCGAAAGTGATGAATTCGCCATCTTGTTTGTACCGGATGTCATACTTATCAGATATTTCTATTTCCGTAACGGACGTGAGTCCGAATGCATGGATTTCCTGCAACATAAGTTCTTGCAACCGCGTGATAACTGTTTTACCCAAATCAAACCTTGCCTTGTTTAGTTTTAACAGGGCCGCATTCACCAGTTCAATTTGTTTATCATAATTCTCTTCCGCATCAGGAGCAGCTTCTTCATTTTTGAGTTGTTCAATTCTAAACTCTAATATGGTTTTTTCCCTAATAAGTTTATCCTTTTCAACACTACCCGGAATAACCTTTTGCTTCTCTACGTTTATCGCGGCTTCAATTTGTTTCAATTCTTCTGTAATAGCCGTTTTATTTCCCTGGTCTCTGGTTTCCTTACCCAGATTTGCCAACCTCGATTCGTTACTTTCCATTTCTGCAGCAAAATGTTGCTTTTCTGAAAGCAGCAGCGCTGATTCCCTTTGCAGCTCCAGGTTTGTTTTTTCCAGGTTAGCAATTTTTTCAAGAAAAATCTCTTTGTCCTGTACTTCCTCCTCACCGGGCAATTCCTCACTGCAAAGTGCACATTTATGCTGTTCTTTCTCGATCTTTTTTTTTCTTTCCGTCACAGTATGGTCGCAACTAGGGCAACGTTTGATATCCAAGTTAGAAAAGAAAATCCCAACTTCAATGAATTCTTGCAGGTCCGCTGTCTTCTTGGTATTCTTATCTATTTCGCTGGTTAATCTTCCTATCTCCTGATTATTTGTTCTAATCTTGTTTTCACATATCCTTGTCCTGTTACGCAATAAGCTGATGTTCTCTTCAAAAGAAAGTATTTTCTCATTTCTGTCACTCATCTCTTTCAACAAAACATTATACTTAGTATACAAATCGTTGATGTCTATTTCTTGCGTATCTTTTTCATTCAATGCATCAAGCTGCAAAATAATTTCTGTGAGCCCTTTCTGAAGTTCCTCTAAAACATCATTTGATTTTTTGGATGCCATTTGTTCATAAAGATTTTGCTTGCCCTTCTTTTCATTTAGTAAATCCCGCTTTACGGTCAGCTGATTAATTGGATATGTCAATTCCAAGCCCAGCAACATTTGAAAGATTTTTTTTTCCTGGTCACCATAAATGAAAGTGCCGAAATCTTTCGATTCCAGAAATATCGATTTAAAATAGCTAGCCCAGCTGGTCTTGGCTTCTACAAGGTCTGTCCTGTCCTTGCCAGGATGCTTCTGCGTCCATTTCAAAGGGTAATAGGAGAACTGGTTAAAAAAGAATTCCTGTATGCGGGTCTGGTATTCGATTTCACTCTTTACATCAATTAGTGGCTCATCAACCGATTCATCAATTGCTGCTATTGTAGTGATGGTTCCATTCAACAGCTTTGCTTTGAGCCTACCCTCAATTTTAAAATAAATGGTATATTCTTTTAGCCCAATTCGAAAATTAAGCAGAATATGATTAATCCATTTTTTGATATTATCTTTTATGCTATCACTACCTGTAAGCGCGTATTTGATAATTTTAAGTATGCTGGATTTGCCTTTTAAATTATCAGCAACCCAGATATTTATACCGGATGCAATGCTGCGGTCGTAGAGGATACGATCATTTGTATAAGTCTGTTCTTCTTCTGTTATTTTTTGCCCTTCAAAGAACAGCCTAGTTATTTGAAGATTTTTACCTGTTGAAATGGGGCTGTCTCTTTTATAGGTATCCTCATTACCAAGTGTATCGGCGACCAGTCCGGCCGGCAGATCATCATTGAATGAGTCCTGCAGCTCTTTAAGGAAAGATGAATAATTAAAGTTCATAATGGCTCGTTGTAAATATTATCGAATTCTTCTATGACGGACTGTTCGATACCGCCAATAAAATTTTTATACGTAGTGGTCCTGTATTCTTCGATCTGGTATTGCGCAACCTTTAGTTGCGTACCACTTAAATCGCCAAAATAAGTCCTGATTAAATTGCACCTGTCTATATACCATTGTATCGCATCTAGGCCGGCACTTCCCTGTTGCATTTTCCGCATCGCTTTCTCCTTAATAAAATAGTGCTTTTCGATGGTTCTTAAATCGCTGCTTTTTTTACTGGAGAAATCAATGAAGTCTATACTTTTTAAAAAGCTGATAACATCGTCAATGTCTTCGTAGGCGCCGAAAAAATACCGCTCCATCTCCAGCCGGCGTAACACCGGTTCTTTAGTTCTGAAGATAGCTTTTACAATTGGTTTAATTTCGGCTGACTTTTCCGGGTTTTTTTTAACGATGTTTAATAGTTCAAACGCCAGATAGTCGGGGTTCCTGATGAGAAAATCAATTTTCTGAATTCTTATTTCGCTTTTAAATAATCTTTTGTGGCTGGGTTTGGCCGGGTCATGGTAATCTTCTGAAAAAGTATATAGAATCAAGAAAATCCGGAACCTGTCTTTAAAAGCCCTGATTATGCGTTCTTCATCCATGTTGAGGTTTTTTGAGGAGTGACTGCCGGTCAGCCATATCCCTAGGTTTAAGGTTTTATAAATATATAGGATTAAATGTAATTCGTAAAG
>CAXSIE010000296.1:6227-6600 GCA_964237295.1 uncultured Flavihumibacter sp.
TGCGGATTGACGAATAAGACTGAATGCTAAGATTGGCAACTTATACCATAATTGACTTTTTATTATTGATATCTCCATTGCGTCTTAAGTAACTGGTTCATAATAAGCAACCGGCACATGGACCTAGCAGTCAAGAATGGCTTTTGGAACTGCAAGGTTCGAAAAGAAGCGATTAAATCAATTGATGTAGGCTTAAGTTGTATGGTATGTGCAAAATAATAAACGCAAGTCTGAATCACCATCACCAGCAAGGAGCTACAAGAGTTCGATAAGCTTTAGCCGAAAAAGAGATGACGTAACTTAAATTGTTTTCAATTCAATTTAGGTAGATGCACAGATGTCCGGTTAATAGTTCGGTGCTAAGCCATCCATA
>CAXSIE010000296.1:6610-6980 GCA_964237295.1 uncultured Flavihumibacter sp.
TCCAATTTTGGCGACATGGAAACCCTTAGCACCGCCGTATACAAATAGGTGAGGCTACCTCCAAGGGAGGCTGATGGGATATATTCGAAAACGAAAAAGTTACCGATAAACGTTGCACATTAATTGCACATATTGCCTACTGATCGCACAATACTTGCATGACTTAAAATTGGAATAAACTAGTTCTGACATGTCTTACTGCGAATACTAATATAAAAGCTATTATGTCGAATATTAATTCGGAAAAGTTATTGGAATACTTTGAGACCAGAAACAATAGGTTCAAAAATTCAAAGGGGATGCAATTAGGCCTCACAGGAGGAAATGAAATTTGGACATATTTTTCCTTATGCAACCATGACCAGGGGCC
>CAXSIE010000297.1:0-2322 GCA_964237295.1 uncultured Flavihumibacter sp.
AAGCTTATTATCAGAATTTCTTCCACGTACGCCTGTAGGACATTTAAAGCCGTACTTCTGTATAAATTCGGCACCGTATATATTCTTAATGGTAATGTTTTTTCCGGAAATATCAATTGCCATCTGAGCCAGTTGATTAATGGAAACCTTTTCTTCCGAGCCGATATTCACCGGTCCTTTGAAGTCAGACTTCATTAAACTCAGAACAGCCTCAACACAATCTTCAACATATAAAAACGAGCGGGTTTGCTGGCCATCGCCCCAAACTTCAAATTCACCTCCATCCGGTGTTTCCGCAGCCTTCCTTGCCATTGCCGCAGGAGCTTTTTCCTTACCACCTTTCCAGGTTCCTTTCGGACCGAAAATATTATGAAACCTTGCAATTCTCACTTCTAAATTATAATTGCGGTTAAACGCCAGGAACAATCTTTCGCTGAACAATTTTTCCCATCCATACTCAGAATCCGGGTTAGCAGGATATGCAGAACTTTCTTCACAGTTAGGGTTATCAGGATCTAATTGATTGTTCTCCGGATAGATACATGCAGAAGAAGAGTAAAATAATTTTTTGATCCCTTTGGAAGAAGCTTCCTTGGCTACATTCAGATTAATTAAAGCAGAATTCTGCATTACGTTGGCATCATTTTGCCCTGTAAAAATATAACCGGCGCCTCCCATATCGGCTGCCAATTGGTAAACCTCATCGAAGTCCTGGCCAATAACCAGCTCTACTGTTTTTGCATCTGTCAGGTCGCCTAAAATGAACTCATGACAAATTTCCTCCTGGCTGAAATATTCGTGATGTTTAATATCACATACCCTAACGTAAGAACCTTCGCTTTTTAATCTTTTGGCTAGATGACCACCGATAAATCCGCCACCGCCTAATACAATTACTTTTTTCATTACTAAATTATTATGTGAGTATACAGGTTAACAGTAAGACAACGATATCTTCAAACGCTTAAAAATAAGGAAAATTGTGATAGGCAATGCAACTTATCGTGCAAAGATAATTTCGACAGCAATAACATCAAAACAATTTATGCTTACCATAATTGTTCCAGAATTTGCTTACCAATAATTTAACGACTTGCTATTACTAGTGTCTAAAATTAGCGTGTGTTTGTCAATGGCACCTGGTCTGATGGTAATCCATTGTTAGGTTCCATACTCTATCGGTCTAAAAAGCAAACAGGCAGGCATCAGGCTTTTATCATCCCAGATCATTTATTAATATAGAAAAAGTAATAAGCATGAATTTCCGGGTAATCAGCGATGGCTACTTTAAGTTATCTTCATCTTCCTTTAATTTTTTTATGAGTTCCAGCGCCTCGGCAACAACATCGCACATAATGGTAATGATCGAGCCAGGTGTTGCGTTATTGTAAGCATGCATGATAGCTTCCTTTTCATTCAGTATTATTTTCAAAGGAATTTCCCTGGTTTTGGCATCGTTGATGCCTTCCACCAGTAATCCTACAATATTTTCGGCTGTGCGTCCGCGAAGGTGCTTATCCTGCCTGATAATAATTTCATCAAAGCATCCCGCGGAAATTCGTCCTAGTTCTCGGATGTCATCATCTCTCCTGTCTCCTGTGCCGCTGATAATACCAACTTTAGGTGATCCATCCAGTTTACTAATAAAATCCCCTAATAATTTTAGTCCGGCCGGATTATGGGCAAAATCTATCAGGAACTGGAATTTTTTAAACTGAAACAAATTAAGGCGGCCGGGAGTTTGTGTAGAAGAGGGAACAAAAGTTTGCAAAGCGAGCCTGATGTCTTCAATCTTAATATTACGGTATAGATAAGTTGACAGCACTGCGGGCAGCGTATTCATTATATTATGTATCGCTTTTCCGCCAAAAGTTATCGGAATATCGGTAACTTTTTCTATCCTGATCTTCCAGGTACCTTTCAGAATTGAAATATATCCGTTTTCATAAACAGCGGCAAATCCGCCATTGGAACAATGTTTTTTGATGCGCGGATTGTTTTCATCCATGCTGAAAAGAGCAACATTGCAATCCAGGTTGATGCGCATTTCATAAACAAGATCGTCATCTGCGTTAAGAATGGTAAAACCGTGCGGAAAAACGGTTTCGGGTAATATCGCCTTTACCTTAGCCATTTGTTGGATGGTCTCTATACCTCCCAGTCCAAGGTGGTCTTCGGTAACATTTGTAACGATGGCAATATCACAATTCTGAAAAGCAAGTCCGGATTTGAGGATTCCTCCTCTTGCAGACTCAAGAACCGCAAAATCAACGGTTGGGTCTTTCAATACAAACTGAGCGCTTACAGGACCGGTGCAATCGC